>NZ_JAIUKB010000031.1:65819-101628 GCF_020176785.1 Saccharopolyspora sp. 6V
ACCCCCCCCCCCCCCCGCCCCCCCGCCCCCCCCCCGCCGCGCCCCCCCCCCCCCCGCCCCCCCCCGCGGCCCGCCCCCCCCCGGGGGGGCGCGCCCGGGACGGGAGCGGCCGGGACGGGAGCGGCCGAAGCGAGGCCGTGCTCGGCCGAGACCGCGGCCGCTTCCTGCGACCTGCCGCGGGCGGCCAGGATCGCCGGGGACTCCGGCAGCAGCCGGACCGCCACCGGTAACAGCACCACCGCGGGCACCGCGCCCGCGACGAACACCCAGCGCCACCCGGCGGTGTCGACCAGCACCAGCGCGATGAGCGGCGCGAGCGCCCCGCCCGCCTGGTGCGCGGTCATGATCACCCCGGTGGCCAGCGCCCGGCGGTTCCCCGGCCAGAACTCCATGCCGTAGGCGATGGCGATCGGCAGCAGCGCACCGAGCCCGAAACCGCACAGCAGCCGGCAGAACCCGAACGCGACCGCGCTCCCGGCCAGCCCGGAGCCGAGGGTCGCGGCGGTGAACAGCGCCACCGAGGCGAAGACCGCCGGGCGGCGCCCTACCCAGCGGGTGACGGTGCCGGACAGGACGGTGCCGACGAGCATCCCGAAGGTGGTGGCGCTGCCGATCTCGCCCGCGGTCGCGTCGGTGAGCCCGAGCTGCCCGGAGCCGATCATCTCGGGCAGCACCGAGCCGTAGACGAAGGTGTCGATGCCGTCGAGCAGCACCAGCGCCCAGCACAGCGCGATGACGACCGCGCGCCGCCGGGCGGTCGGGTCGGGGGTGGTCGTGGTCCGGTTCATGGCGGGCTCCTCGCTGCCGACCTGTGCACTACCGGGTGGGGACCTGTCGAGGTGGAGAACTGCCGAGCTTCGAACGGTCCGGCCGGAGAACCGCCGGACGACGCGGGGTCAGTCGACCGGCGGTGTGCCGTGGGTGTGGAAGGACTCGATGGTCTGCAGGCCCCAGGCCTGGCCCCGCGCCCGTTCCCGCTCGGTCCAGGTGATCAGCGGCCAGTCGGGGGCGAGCACCAGGCGGGTCAGCGGGTTGCACAGCTCGACCCGGTTGCCACCGGGTTCGTAGACGTAGAGGAAGAAGGTCTGCTGGATGGCGTGCTTGTGCGGCCCGGTCTCGATGAACACGCCGGTGTCGACGGCGAGGTCGGCGGCGCGCAGCACGTCCTCGCGGGTGTCGGTGGCGAAGGCGATGTGGTGCAGCCGTCCCGAGGAGCCGGTGCGGTCCTTGGTGTGCACGAGGTCGTAGGACTTCTGGGTGAAGGTCTGCCAGCGGGCGGCGATCTCGCCGTCGTCCAGCCGGATCTGCTCGGTGGGGCGGGCACCGAGCACGTCGACGAGGAAGCCGCTGGCCCGCGCGACGTCGGCGGCGAGGTAGTTGACGTGGTCGAGCCTGCGGACTCCGACGCCGTGGCCGGGTTTGGCCTGCGGCTGGTTCTTCAGCGCGGGCGCGAGTTCGTCGGGCGCCTCGTACCAGGACGTCTCGTGGTAGAGCGCGATCTCGTGCCCGTCCGGGTCGACCGTGGTCCACAGTGGACCGATACCGGGTTCGTCGCGCACCCACCGCCCGCTGCCGCCCGCGGCCCGCACCGCCGCCGTGCGGCGCTCCAGGGCTTCGGCGGAGGAGCAGCGCAGCGCGGTGCGGCCGACGCCCGGCCGGTCGCGGCGGGTCACCACCAGGCTGTGGTGCTCGTAGTCGTCCCAGGTGCGCAGGTAGGTGTGGTCCCCGTCCTGCGCGGTGGTGGTGAGCCCGAGGAATTCGGTGCAGAAGGCCACCGTGTCCGCGGGGCACGGCGTGAACAGCTGGACGTGCCCGAGGTGGGCGACGTCGCCGAGCGGCGGGCGCGTGGTCGTGTCGGCGACCATCCGCGCGAGGGTGGTGAGCTGCTCCGGGACGGGGTTCTTCGGGACGGGGTGCTCCGGGAGCGGGTTCTCCTGGGCTGGCTCTTCCGGGACCGGGTTCATGCGACCTCTCCTCCGAAGGGTTCAGCGACCGGTGGCGGGTTCCGGCGCCGCCGACTCGGCGCGCAGCCGGATCTTGCGGGTGGCGGGTCCGAACAGCGCTAGCGCGATCGCCCCCACCACCCAGGTTCCCGCGATGAAGTAGAAGACGGTCCGGTAACCGTGGCCGCTGTAGAGCGCGGCGATGATCAGCGGCCCGAAGGCGTTGGACAACCGGCCCAGCCCGTAGGAGATCGAGGTGCCCAGCGACCGGCCGCCGGTGTCGTAGAGCTCCGGCGAGTAGGCGTAGGCCAGCGAGGTGTAGCCGCGTTCGAAGAGGTTCACCAGGAAGCCGAACACGACGACCAGCACCGGCAGGAACGTCAACCCGTACAGCAGGCCGGAACCGGCGATGATCAGGCCGAAGACCACCAGCGCCCACTTGCGCTCGAACCGATCGGTGACCTGCGCGGCCAGGAACGACCCGAGCGGCGCGCCGACGGTGGTGAGCGCGACGAAGAAGATGGAGTCCTCCACGCTGACGCCCTCGGCGGCCAGCAGCGTCGGCGCCCACGAGGAGAAGCCGAAGAACCCGATGGTCTGGGTGATCCACAGGACCGAGAGCAGCACGGTCGGGAACAGGAACTTGCGCTGCTTGAGCAGGCGCAGCCCCGGTTTCGCGGTGGCCGCCGCCGCGACCGGTTCGGCGGCGGCGGGCAGGGCGCCGTGCTCGTCGACGGCCTCGTCCTCCAGCCGCCGCAGGACCGCCTCGGCCTCCGCGCGGCGGCCGCGGTTCTCCAGCCACTGCGGGGATTCGACGAGCTTGCGCAGGAAGAACAGGAACAGCACGCCGAGCGCGCCCCACAGGTACACCAGCCGCCAGGTCTGCTCCCCCATCGGCACGACCAGCGCGGCGATCAGGTTGGTGACCGGGGTCCCGCAGATGCCGATCATGATCACGTAGGCCTGGAACTTGCCGCGCTTCGCCCGCGGGAACAGCTCGTTGAGGTACACGACCGCGACCACGGTCATCGCGGCGAGCCCGGCGCTGGTCAGCACCCGGAACACGCCCATCGAGGCGATGTCCCAGGCGAACACCGTCGCCAGCGACCACACCGAGAACCACACCGTGGTCAACGTCAGCGTCCGCTTCCGGCCCAGCCGGTCGGCCATCCCACCGGCCACCACCGACCCGAGGAACATGCCGACGAACGACAGCGAGGTCACGTAGGCGATGTGGCCGACGTCGGCGCCCCACTGCTCGCGGACCTTCGGCGCGGTGATGGCGAAGGTGTTGATGTCGGCGAACTCGAAGAAGTACGCGAACGCCAGGGCGGCGATCGTGGTCCGGTGGAACCGGGAGATCGGCAACCGGTCGAGCCGGTTCGCCGAGTTCGCGGCCCGTTCGTCGCCGTTGACGGGGTGCTGCACTGCGGTCTCCTCGGGGCGGGCCGGGCTTCGTCGCCCGGCCGTGGATCAGGCCTGCTCGTCCGGCCAGTACAGGCGCATCGGGTTGTCCACCAGCAGCGCCTGCCGCTGCTGCGGGGTGACCGCGATCCGCGGGACGTGGTCGAGCAGGAGCCCGTCGTCGGGCATGTGGTCGGTGAGGTTCGGGTGCGGCCAGTCGGTGCCCCACAGCACCCGGTCCGGGAAGGCCTCGACGGCGCGGCGCGCGAAGGGCACGACGTCGGCGTAGGCGTGCCGCTCGCCGTCGAGCGCGGGCGGGCCGGTGCGGGACAGGCGTTCCGGGCAGGAGACCTTGACCCACGCGCGGTGGCGGTCCGCGAACTCCAGGAACCGGCTGAACTCCGGCCCGTCCGGGTCCTGCGCGACGTCGGGGCGGCCCAGGTGGTCGATCACGATCGGCACCGGCAGGCTCGGCGCGAACTCCTCGATGTCGGGCAGGTCGCGGGCCTCGAAGTAGAGCACGACGTGCCAGCCCAGCGGCGCGATCTTCTCGGCGATGGCCCGCAGGGTCCGGGTCGGCGCGGTGTCGACCAGCCGCTTGACGAAGTTGAACCGCACGCCGCGCACCCCGGCCGCGTGCAGCCGCTCCAGCTCGGCGCGGGTGACGTCACCGTCCACCGCGGACACCCCGCGGGCTCGGCCGCCGGAGGCCCGCAGCGCGTCGACCAGGGCGCTGTTGTCGGTGCCGTGGCAGGTGGCCTGCACGATCACGTTGCGGGAGAGGCCGAGGTGGTCGCGCAACGCGAACAGCTGCTCCTTGCCCGCGTCGACCGGGGTGTACTTGCGCTCGGCGGCGAACGGGAAGCGCGCGGCGGGCCCGAACACGTGGCAGTGCGCGTCGACCGAGCCCGCGGGCGGGACGAACGCCGGGGTGCTCGGTTCCGGGTGCCAGGGCAGCCACCCCGGGGTGACTTCGGTGCTCATGGGGTTCTCCTCCTGCCGCCGGGGCGGCGTGCGTCGTTGCACGGGATCGCCGGTTCCCGCTCCGGGACCCGGAGTTCAGTCCCGGTAGGTCAGTCCCATGGCTTCGAGCTTCGGGCGCATGCCGTAGAGGTCCAGGCCGAGCTCGCCCTCCTGGAACCGCGCGCGCTTGCCCGCTTCCCCGGACTCCCGCTTCGCGGCGGCCGCCGCCACCTCCGATGCCTTCGCGGCGGGAACCACGACCACTCCATCGGTGTCGGCCACGATGACGTCGCCCGGTTCGACCAGCGCGTTGGCGACGACGACCGGCACGTTCACCGAGCCGAGGGTGGCCTTGACGGTGCCCTTCGCGTTGATGGCGCGGGAGAACACCGGGAAGTCCATGGCGCGCAGCTCGTCGACGTCGCGGCAACCGCCGTCGATGACCAGCCCCTTCGCGCCGCGGGCGCGCAGCGAGGTGGCGAGCAGTTCGCCGAAGAAGCCGTCCTCGCATTCCGTGGTGCAGCCGGCGACCAGCACGTCGCCCTCCTGCACCTGCTCGGCGGCGACGTGCAGCATCCAGTTGTCCCCGGGCTGCAGCAGCGCGGTGACGGCGGTGCCGCAGACCCGCGCCCCTTCGTAGACGGGGCGGACGTAGGGCCGCAGCAGCCCGACCCGGCCCAGCGCCTCGTGGACCGTGGCGACGCCGAAGTCCGCGAGGGCTTCGACGGCGTCCCGGTCGGCGCGCTGGACGGTTCGGTGGACGATTCCGAGTTCGTGCACGGTGCTCCTTCGGTTCAGCGGCCCTGCGCGGTCAGGCGCGCGTCCAGCCGGGGGTAGGCGCGGCGGGCGTTGCCCGCCTCGATGGCGGCGAGGGATTCGGCGGTGAGCCCGGCGTGCTCGACGTAGCGGCGGGTGTCGTCGAAGTGGTGCCCCGTGCGGGGGTCGATGCCGCGCACCGCGCCGACCATCTCCGAGGCGAACAGCACCGACTCGTGCGGGATCACGTCCAGCAGCAGGTCGATGCCCGGCTGGTGGTAGACGCAGGTGTCGAAGAAGACGTTGCCCAGCAGCGCTTCCTCCGGCTCCGGCTTGCCCAGCGCTTGGGCGAGCCCGCGGAACCGGCCCCAGTGGTAGGGCACCGCACCGCCACCGTGCGGGATCACCAGGCGCAGCTCGGGGAAGTCGGCGAACAGATCTCCCTGCAGCAGCTGCATGAACGCGGTGGTGTCGGCGTTGAGGTAGTGCGCGCCGGTGGTGTGGAACGCCGCGTTGCAGCTGGTGGACACGTGCACCATCGCGGGCACGTCCAGCTCGACGAGCTTCTCCCACACCGGGTACCAGTGCCGGTCGGTCAGCGGCGGGGCGGTCCAGTGCCCGCCGGAGGGGTCGGGGTTGATGTTCACCGCGACCGCGCCGAGTTCCCGCACCACCCGCTCCAGCTCGGGCAGGGTCGTCGCCGGATCGACCCCGGGCGACTGCGGCAGCATCGCGCCGGGCGCGAACCGCTCCGGGTAGAGCTCCGAGACCCGGTGGCACAGGTCGTTGCAGATCCGCGCCCACGCCGCGGAGGTCGCGAAGTCCCCGATGTGGTGCGCCATGAACGAGGCGCGCGGGGAGAAGACGGTGACGTCGATGCCGCGCTCGTCCATCTGCCGCAGCTGGTGGGCTTCCAGGGACTCGCGGATCTCGTCGTCGCTGATGATCGGGCCCGCCGGGTCGGGCCGCAGCGCCGGGTCGGCCAGCCCGGCGACCTGCGCGTCGCGCCAGCGGCCGAGCGGCTCGGGGGCGGTGGTGTAGTGGCCGTGCACGTCGATGATCACGCGGAACGCTCCTCGGCAGCGGGATTCCAGAGGGCGGCGGGTACGAGGACCTCGCCGGACATCAGCAGGCGGGCGGTGCGCAGCAGTCCCGAGCGCAGTACCCGGCCGGGTTCGGCGGGGTCGAGCCCCAGGGTGACGCTGAACTCGCCGGACGGGTGCTCCACCGAGACGGTGGGTTCGGTGCCGCGGACCTCGGCGGCCACCTCGCGGGCGACGCTGCCCTCCAGCACGCACGCGGTGGCGGCGGTGACCGCGGCCAGCACGCCGATCGAGCGGTGCGCGACCCGCGGGATGAGGCTGCGGGTGGACAGGTCGCCGCCGTGCCGGGGCGGCGCGACGAGCGTCATCTTCGGGTAGTTCTTCGCCTCGACGTCGCCGAGCCCCATCGCGCG
Source organism: Saccharopolyspora sp. 6V (assembly GCF_020176785.1). Taxonomy (NCBI): domain Bacteria; kingdom Bacillati; phylum Actinomycetota; class Actinomycetes; order Pseudonocardiales; family Pseudonocardiaceae; genus Saccharopolyspora; species Saccharopolyspora sp. 6V. Next base: position 72,342 of record NZ_JAIUKB010000031.1, read on the forward strand.
GCCGCAGACCAGCCGCAGCGCCTCCACCTTCGCCCGGAGCTCCGCGTCGGCGTCGATCTCGGCGGGGTCCTCGTAGCCGGTGGAGCCGAGCCGCGCGGCTTGGACGACCACCAGCGGCTGCCCGTTGTCGATCAGCGTCACGTCCACCGCGCCGAGCCCGGGGACGTCGACGGTGTCCCGCGTGTTCCCGGTGGGCAGCAGCGAACCGGCCACCGAGCCCGCGGTGTCCAGGAACCCGATCTCGACCGGCGCGGCGGTGCCGGGGACGCCGTCGATGCGCGCGTCGCCCGCGTACTCGACGTGCCTGGTCCCGTCCGGCCCGGCGGGAGTGCGGACGGTGATCTCGGCGACCATGCCGGTGTTGCGGGTGAGCACACGGGCGGTGGTGCGGTCGGCGTCCGGGACGACCATGCCGGTCTCGACGGCGAACGGGAGCACCGCGGCGAGCATGTTCCCGCAGTTCGCGGTCGTGTCGACGGTGCTCCCGCCGGGCTGCACCTGGCCGAACGTCCACTCCACGTCCACGCCGGGGCGCTCGCTCGGGCGCACGATCCCGACCTTGCTGGTCAGCGGGTGCGCTCCCCCGAGCCCGTCGATCTGCCGCTCGTCCGGGGAACCGAGCGCGGCCAGCAGCACCGCGTCGCGGGTGGGAACGTCCGCGGGCAGCGCCCGCTCGTCGAAGAACGGTCCCCGCGAGGTGCCGCCCCGCAGGAACAGGCACGGGACCGCGGTCTGCGCGCCGCGGCGGTGCGAGCGCGCGGCCGGTCCGGCGTCGGCGGGCATGGCATTCCTCCTCCGAGGTGCCGCGGGTGCGGCGTCCTCCGTGGGCATGCCGAGCAACCTAAACTATGAACACGATTGTTAACAATCCCTTAGACAAAATCAGGTTCGGTGGGTGGTCCCGGACCTCGGGGGCCTGGCGGACCGGATGCCGCGCCCGCGCTCCGGCACCAGCACGTTGCCAGCGCTGCGACCAGGGGCGGGGCGCCATAGCATCGCATCCGCCACGGCCCTCCAGCGCCTGCGAGGAGTGCGGATGTCCGAACAACACGGCGGCTCCGACGACCCGGAGCTCGCGGGCTTCGACGAGGAGCCGGACCTGTCGGCGGCGGAGCGGGACCTGCGTGGTGTGCCCACCCGGACGCCCGCGGGGGATCCGATCCGGAACGTGTACTACGTGGCGTTCGTGGCCGCGCTGGGCGGCCTGCTGTACGGGTACGACACCGGGGTCATCTCCGGCACCCTGATCCAGATCGCCCAGGACTTCGGCATCACCGAGTCCTACCGGCTGTTCGGCGCCACCATCCCCGGCCACACCATCGAAGAGATGATCACCGCCTCGATCCTGGTCGGCGCGGTGGTGGGCGCGCTCGGCGCGGGCTGGTTCGCGATGCGGTTCGGCCGCCGGTCGACGATCATCACCGTCGCGGTGATCTTCGCGGTCGGCGTGGTGCTGGCCGGGCTCTCCCCCGAACCGCTGACGCTGATCGGCAGCAGGCTGCTGCTGGGGCTGGCGGTGGGTGGCTGCACCCAGACCATCCCGACCTACATCGCCGAGCTGTCCCCGCCGGAGCGCCGCGGTGGTTTCGTCACCTTCTTCAACGTCGCGATCGGCATCGGCATCCTCTCCGCCGCGCTGGTCAACGTGGTGTTCCGCGAAGCCGGCTGGCACTGGAAGATCATGGTCGCGGTGGTGCCCGCGGTCCTGCTGGTCCTCGGCATGCTCCGGGCCCCCGAGAGCCCGCGCTGGCTGGTGCACCACGACCACGTCGACGCGGCGCGGATGGTGCTGCGGTGGGTCCGGCCCGACGGTCCGGCCGCCGACCGCGAGGTGCGCGGGATCGAGCACGTGCTCCAGCGGGAGAACGAGGCCCGCGGCGGCCCGTGGTCGGCCCTGGGCGAGAAGTGGCTGCGCCCGGCTCTGGTCGCGGGCCTGGCGGTCGCGATCTTCACCCAGATCACCGGGCTGGAGATGATGATCTACTACACGCCGGTCATCCTGACCATGGTCGGCTTCTCGTCCGGGTTCTCGCTGTGGGCCAACGTCGGCGTCGGCGTCGTGTACGTGGTGATGACGCTGGTCGGCAAGCTGGTCGTCGACCGGATCGGCCGCCGCAGCCTGATGCTGGCGATGCTGCCCGGGTCGGCGATCTCGATCGCGCTGTTCGGGCTGCTGTTCCTGGTCTCCGGCCAGCGGCCGGACCCGTGGCTCGCCCTGGCGCTGCTGCTGGCGTTCATGTTCTTCCAGGCGGGCGGCATCCAGGTCGTCGGCTGGCTGATCGGCTCGGAGATCTACCCGCTGCGGATCCGGCCCGCCGCCACCGGCCTGCACGCCGCCGCGCTGTGGGGGGCGAACCTGCTGGTCACCTCGACGGCGCTCACCCTCGTCAACGCGCTCACCCTGGGTGGGGCGATGCTGGTCTACGCCGCGCTGAACGTCCTGGCCTGGGTGGTCGTGCTGCTCCGCGTGCCCGAGACGAAGGGCCGGTCGCTGGAGACCATCGAGCGCAGCCTGAAGCGCGGGACCTTCCTGCCCGAACCGGTGCGGCACAGGTCCTGACGCCGCCGCGCTGGCGGTCTCACCAGGTGCGCGCCGCGGCGCGCAGCTCCCCGAGGACCGACCGGAGGTGGTGGCCGAGCGCGCGGGTCGAGGCGGGCGGCGTCCGCTAGCGGCGGACCCGGTCGGCTCACCCGAGCGCGAGCAGCTCCTCGGCGGCGGTGGCGTCGGTGACGAGGCCGTGGATGAGGCCGGAGCGGATCGCCGCGAGCATCGCCTTGGTCTTCGTGGCGCCGCCGCCGACGGCGATCACCTCCGGCACCGCGCGCAGCAGCTCCGCCGGGATCGCGATGCAGCGGTCCTCCAGCCCGGAGACCACGCCGCCCTGCACGTTGAGCAGCGTCCCGCACACCTCGGCCTGCACGCCCTTGGCGAGCAGCGCCCGCCGCTCCTCCACCGGCAGCGAGTCGTGCATCTTCGAATCCGGCGGGTCCCAGCTGCCGACGCCGACGACCGCCCGCGTCACCGTCCGGTGCAGCTCCAGCGCCCGGGCGATCCCGGGCTGGCTGCGCAGCCCGCGGGCCGTGGTGGTGTCGGCGACGACGAACGGCGCGTAGATCGGGCTCGCCGGGCCGCCGTTGACCGCGGACACCTGCCGCACCAGCTCGACGGTGTTCTCCGAGACCGAACCGGCGACCCCGGTCAGCTGCACCACCGGGCAGGTCGCCAGCTGGGTCAGCGACTCGGGGATCGAACCGAGCGTGCGGCCCCAGGCGACGCCGAGGCAGTCGTCCTCGGTCACCACGTCGCCGAGCAGCTCGGCGGCGACCTTGCCGAGCTGGCGCCGCCGGGTGGCCGCGTCGTCGGCCGTGACCACGGCGAGCGCCCGCTTCAACCCGAAGTGGCGGCGCAGCCGGTCCGAGAGCCCGGCGTCCACACCGGACGGGAGTTCGACGGTGATGCGCACGATCCCCGCCGCGTGCGCGGCGTCGAGCAGCCGCGCCACCTGGAACCGCGACAGCGCGAGGTCCTCCGCGATCTGGGACTTCGTCCGCTTCTCGAAGTAGTGCTTCGTCGCGACGAGCGCGGCCAGCATCTGGCGCTCCGGACCCACCTGGACTCCCGACTGGCGTGACGACCGCTCATATGAGCGGCCGGTGTTGACTGATGAGCGGGGCGGGTCCGAAGGTAGCACCTCGTCGACATCGGGGTCCGACGCGCGAGGAGAGCAGTGCACGGCAACGCGACAGGACCGGCTCACCGGAGCCGGGCCGGGCGGTGGGGACGAACCACCGCCTCCGGTCGAGGCTGCCCGGCCCCTCGCCGCGAGCACGACCCGGCCTACGAGCGCTCGGCTGATCGGCGCCTCGCCGGCCCGGCACGGCCGGGTCCTCCCCGTATCCCGCTGCCCCGCACCGGCCCACCGGGCGGGGCGGCGGCGACGAGCCTGCGGAACCGGCCGGCCCGGGACGGCGCCGGAGGAGCGGACTCCGCGCCGAGTCCGCCCGTCCGGCCCGCCCCGGCCGCGCCGGTCTCCGCTCCCCCGTTGGCCCACGGCCCGCTGGGCGCTCGCGGTGGCGGAGTGCACCTCGCCCCCGCGTGCAGCAGCCTGCCCCTGGCAACGGAGCTGATCCGCCCCCTCCGGCGGGCGGATCGATGATCGAGAAGTGGAACCACTGGAGGCAAAGGTGCCGAACCCCATTCCCAGCCGGATGTCGGCTGTCGTCGTCCACGGCCCGGAGGACTACCGCCTGGAAGAGGTGGACGTCCCCGCACCGGCCGCGGGCGAGTTGTTGATCGAAGTGGAAGCGGTCGGCGTCTGCGCCAGCGACCTGAAGTGCTACCACGGCGCCGCGAAGTTCTGGGGCGACGAGAACCGCGCCGCCTGGGCGCAGAAGGGGATCATCCCCGGCCACGAGTTCGTCGGCACCGTCGTGTCCGGTGACGAGGAGGCGCTGCGGCACCACAAGGTCGAGGTCGGCGACCGGATCGCCTGCGAGCAGATCGTGCCCTGCGAGGAGTGCCGGTACTGCCGCCGCGGCGAGTACTGGATGTGCGGGCCGCACGACATGTTCGGCTTCCGCAACTACCACGGCGCCATGGCCCAGTACACGCTGGTGCCGAAGAAGGCCCGCGCGCACAAGGTCTCGCACGACCTGAAGCCGGAGCACGCCGCCTACGCCGAACCGCTGTCCTGCGCGCTGCACGCGGTGGAGCGCGCCGACATCAAGTTCGGCGACGTGGTCGTCGTCGCGGGCTGCGGCCCCATCGGCCTCGGCCTGATCGCCGGTGCGCGGCAGAAGAACCCGATGACGCTGGTCGCGCTGGACCTCGACGACGACAAGCTCGAACTGGGCCGCCGCTGCGGCGCCGACGTCACCTTCAACCCGCTGAAGGACGACGTGGTCGCCAAGGTCGCCGAGCTGACCGAGGGCTACGGCGCCGACGTCTACCTGGAGGGCACCGGTGCCACCCCGGCGGTCGGGCAGGGGCTGAACCTGCTGCGCAAGCTCGGGACCTACGTGGAGTACTCGGTGTTCGGCTCGGACGTGACGGTCGACTGGTCGATCATCTCCGACGACAAGGAGCTCAACGTCCTCGGCGCGCACCTCGGGCCGCACTGCTGGCCCGCGGCGATCAAGCTGCTGGAGCAGGGCAAGATCCCGGTCGACGAGATCTGCACCCACCAGCTCGGTTTGAGCGAATTCCAGCAGGCCCTCGACCTGGTCGCCGACACCTCGGGTGCGTCGGTCAAGGTCTCGATCCTGCCCAACGCGTGAAGGGCGGGACTGACATGACCACCACCGAGACCACCGGCGCGCAGCGCGAGACCTTCCTCGACCGGGTCGGCATCCCGCACTCGCTGCGCTGGGGATTCTTCGCCGTGCTCGTCTTCATGACCGGCAACGGCACCGAGACCAACTTCATCTCGCCGCACATCGAGACCGTGCTCGACAGCCCCGCCACCACGGTGAGCACGATCATCTCCATGTACGGCGTGTCCGTGCTGGTGGGCAGCTACCTGTCCGGCGTGCTGGCCGACCTGTGGGGGCCGCGCCGCGTGATGCAGCTCGGCGCCGCCGTGTGGGTGGTGTTCGAGGCGCTGTTCCTGGTCGCGCTCGGCACCGGCAGCATGCCGCTGGTGTTCCTGACCTACTTCCTGCGCGGGTTCGGCTATCCGCTGTTCGCGTTCGCGTTCCTGGTGTGGGTCAACGTGGTCACGCCGGTGGAGCGCAACGGCAAGGCCGTCGGCTGGTTCTACGTGATGTTCACCGGTGGCCTGCCCACGCTGGGTTCGCTCTACGCGCTGGGCATGATCCCCGTCTTCGGCGGCGGCACCGGCGGCGAGACCGGGGCGATGATCGCCTCCATCGCGCTCGTGGTGATCGGCTTCCTGATCGCGCAGTTCGCGGTGCACGAACCGCACGGTGACCGCCGCGTCGCCGCCGCGGAGCTGTCCACCGGCGAGGTGCTGACCGCGGGCCTGCGGCTCACCGCGCGCCGGCCGAAGATCCTGATGGGCTTCCTGGTGCGGCTGATCAACACCGCGCCGCAGTACGGCATGTTCATCATCCTGCCGACGGTCATCGCCGACGAGCTCGGCTGGGGCCAGTCCCGCTGGCTGGTCATGACCACGCTGGTCTACGCGTCGAACATCCTGCTCAACGCCGTGTTCGGCGCCATCGGCGACAAGTGGGGCTGGCGGCGCACCGTGCAGTGGTTCGGCGTCTTCGGCTCCGCGCTCGGCCTGCTCGCCTGGTGGTACGTGGCGCACCTGGTCCCCGCCGGTTCGGCGTGGGGCTTCTGGGCCGCGACCGCCGCGGGCTGCGTGTTCGGCGCGCTGCTCGCCGGGTTCGTGCCGATGGGCGCGATCATGCCCGCGCTCGCTCCCGAGCAGAAGGGCGCCGCGATGGCCATGTACACCACCGCGGCCGGCGGTGCGGCGTTCCTCGGCGCGGCCGTCCCGGCCGTCGTGCTCGCCATCGGGCTCGGCAACGCCGGCGTGGTGTGGGCGTTCGTCCTGCTCTACGTGGCCGCGTTCATCATGGTCGGCTACCTGAAGGTGCCGGAGGACGAGAACCGGCGGGCGGTGGCCGCGAGCCGCTGACCCGTTCCGCTCGACGCAGGTCCGCCCGTGCCGCACGGGCGGACCTGCTCGCGTTCGGGACCCGTACCGGGCGGGCGGCACCTCGCCACCGTCCACATCGGCCGGACGGGTGTCCGGGATCACGTGCCGCGACGGAGTTTCGGGCGGGAATCCGCTTGACCGTGCCGCGACGGCCGGGCGTGTGCTGGGCGCATGCCGCTCACCGCCGCCACCTACCTCGCCTCGCACCTGCTGAGCCTGCTCGGCAACGGGATCGCCGCGGTCGCGCTGCCGCTGATCGTGCTGCAGACCACCGGGAGCCCGCTGGGCACCGCGGTCCTCGCCGGGGCGACCGCGATTCCCGCCGTGGTGGTCGGCCTGCTCGGCGGGGTCGTGATCGACCGGATCGACCGGCGCACCGCCTCGGCGGTCTCCGACCTCGTCTCCGCCGCATCGGTCGCCGCGCTGCCCCTGGTCGACCTGCTGTGGGGCCTGAACCTGACCTGGTTCGTCCTGCTGGGGATCCTCGGCTCGTTCGGGGACGTGCCCGGCACGACGGCGCGCGAAGTGCTCGCGCCCGCGGTGGCGCGGCACGCCGGGATCGACCTGACCCGGTTGATCGGCCTGCGCCAGACCACGACCTCCGCGGCCCTGGTGATCGGCCCGGCGGCGGCCGGCCTGCTGCTCGCCACCTTCGACGCCACCTCGGTGCTGTGGATCACCGCGGGGACTTCGGCCGCGGCGGCGCTGCTGACGCGGACGCTGCCGCGCGGGCTCGGCGCGGTCGAGGCCCCCGCGGCGCCGCGCCGCTCGGTGCTGCGGGAACTCGGCGAGGGCTTCGCCGTGGTGGGGCGCAGCCGGTTCCTGCTCGGCACATCCGGGATCGTCGTCGGCCTCGCCGTGGCGCTCGGCGGGTTGCAGGGCCTGGTGATGCCGCTGTACTTCGACCGCATCGCCCGGCCCGACCTGCTCGGGCTGGTGCTCACCGCGCTCGCCGCCGGGATGCTGGGCGGCGCGGCGCTCTACGGCGCCGTCGGGCGGCGGCTCGGCACCCGGACGTGGCTGTCGATCGGATTCGCCCTCACCACCGCCGGATTCCTGCTGATGGCGTCCCTGCTCGCCCCGGCCGCGGTGTTCGCGGGCGCCGCCTTGCTCGGCCTGGGCAACTCCGTGGTCGGCGCGGTCGTCGGGGTGCTGCAGGTCGAACGCACCAGCGGTGCGGTGCGCGGGCGGGTGCTCAGCCTCAAGACCACGCTGCTGACCGTCGCCGCCCCTGCCGGGATCGGGCTGGCCGGGGTGGTGGCCGAGCACGGGACGCCGGTCCTCGCCGGGCTCAGCGTCGCCGGGGTGTGGGTGCTGGTGCTGGCGGCCGTGCTCGGCACCCGCGCGCTGCGCGACGTGGGGCGGGCGCCGGCCCCCCCCCCCGCCCGCGGCTGAGGACGCGGTGCGCACCGCGCGCCACGCGGCATGTGGTGGGCTGGTGCCCGCCCCGGGGCCCGCCCGCAGCGGAGCACCGGCGGCGGCGCGGAGCGCACCACCGGCTCGGCGACGCGATCACACCGGCGTGACCAGGAGGAACCGAACCATGCAGACCATCCGCCACGACGTCACCACCGACGGCGTCCTCGTCGTCACGCTGGACCGCCCGGACCAGCTCAACGCCTTCACCGTCACCATGGCCGACGAGCTGGAGGAGACCTTCGTCCGGGCCGCCGCCGACGACTCGGTGCGCGCGGTCGTCGTCACCGGTGCCGGGCGCGCCTTCTGCGCCGGCATGGACCTCAGCGCGGAGGGCAACGTGTTCGGCCTGGACGAGTCGAAGCGGCCGACGCTCACCGACCTGGCCGACCTGTCCGATCCGGAGCTGGCCCGCGTCCGCGACACCGGCGGCCGCGTCACCCTCGCCGTGCACGACTGCACCAAGCCCGTCATCGCCGCCATCAACGGCGCCGCCGTGGGCATCGGGGCGACGATGACGCTGGCGATGGACGCGCGCCTGATGTCGAGCAGGGCGCGCTTCGGCCTCGTGTTCGGGCGGCTCGGCATCGTGCCGGAGGCCGCGTCCTCCTGGTTCCTGCCGCGCATCGTCGGACTGCCCCGGGCACTGGACCTGGCTTACCGGGCGGACATCCTCGACGCGGCGGCCGCCGCGGAAGCCGGGCTCGCGAACGCCGTGCACGAGCCCGACGCGCTGCTCGACGAGGCGCTGCGGCTCGCCGACGCCTGGACCAGGGACCGCTCGCCCGTCGCGACCGCGCTGACCCGCCAGCTGATGCGCCGCGGCAGCGCCCTCGCGCACCCGCGCGACGCGCATCGGCTCGACTCGCTCGCGATGTTCTACACCAACATCGGCGACGGCGCCGAAGGCGTCGCCGCCTTCCGGGAGAAGCGCGCGCCCGAATTCCGCGGCAAGGCCTCCGACCTGCCCGCCTTCCACGCCGAATGGCTCGACGAGCAGCGGTGATCGCCGGCGTCAGCGGTACCGGGCGAGGCCGCGTTCGTCGTGGGTGGCGGCGCGCCGGGGGCGTCCCGGGGCGCGGTCGAGGACGTCGTCTCTCTTCGCGCAGCGGGGGCCATCGTCACGCGTCGTAGTCCACGGTGACCTCGTCGGAGCAGGGCAGGCTCTGGCAGGTGAGCACGAAGCCCGCGTCCACTTCGGACCGTTCCAGGGCGAAGTTGCGGCGCATGTCGACCTCGCCGCGGGTGACCAACGCGCGGCAGGTCCCGCACACCCCGCCCTTGCAGGCGAACGGCAGGTCGGGCCGGGAGCGCTGCGCACCGTCCAAGATGGACGCATCGCGGGACAGCGAGATCGTGGTGGCCCGGCCGTCGAGCACGACGGTGACCTCGCTGGCCGCGCCGCCCACCGCCGCGTCCGGATGCCGCACCGGTGCGGGCGGGGCGTCGTCGACGAAGAACAGCTCCAGGTGGATGCGGTCCTCGGCGACCCCGGCGCCGACCAGGTGGTCGCGGGCGGCGGTGACCAGCTCGAACGGTCCGCACAGCCACCAGTGGTCCACCGCGTCGAGGTCACCGAGCAGCGGGCCGAGCGCGGCGAGCTTCGCCGGGTCGAGCCTGCCGGTGAACAGTTCGGCCTCGCGCGGTTCCCGGGACAGCACGTGGATCAGCTCCAGCCGCGCCGGGTGGCGGTCCTTCAGGTCGGCGATGTCGTCGGCGAACATCACCGTGTCGGCCCGCCGGTTGCCGTACAGCAGCGTCACCGAGGCGTCGGGTTCGCGCAGCACCGTCGCCGCGATCGACAGCATCGGCGTGATGCCGGAGCCCGCGGCGATGAGCACGTGCCTGCCGGGCACGCCCGGTTCCGGGGTGAAGTTCCCGGTGGGCGTGCCGACCTCGACCTCGTCGCCGGGGCGCAGGTCGTGCACGAGCCAGGTGGAGAACAGCCCGTCCGGCACCTCCCGCACCCCGATCCGCGGTGCGGTCCCTTCCGGGGAGCAGATCGAGTAGGAGCGCCGTTCCTCGCGCCCGTCGATGGTGCGCCGCAGCGTCAGCGACTGCCCGGCGCGGAACGCGTACGCCCCGGCGAGCTCGTCGGGCACCGCGAAGGTCACCGCCACGGCGTCGTCGCACAGCCGGGAGACGTCGGCGACGCGCAGCACGTGGAACTCACCGCGCAGCCGGGACGCAACGGGGGTGCTCACGTCAGATCTCCTTCACGTGCTCGAACGGTTCGGCGCAGGAGCGGCAGCGGCGCAGCGCCTTGCACGCGGTCGCGGCGAACCGGGACACCTCGACGGTGTCGGGCGAACCGCACCGCGGGCAGGACACCCGCCGCACGGTGGGGCCGAGGGTCAGCGGGATCGGCCCGGCCGCCGGCCGCGGCCCGGTGCCGGGCGGGGCGACGCCCGCTTCGGCGAGCTTGCGGCGCCCGTCCGCGCTGATCCAGTCGCTGCTCCAGGCCGGGGTGAGCACGGTGCGGATCTCCACCTCGCGGTATCCGGCGCCGCGCAGCGCGTGCTCCAGGTCGTCGCGCATGGTGTCCATCGCCGGGCACCCCGAGTAGGTCGGCGTGATCGTGACGACGACCCGGCCGCCGGACTCCGACACCTCGCGCAGCACGCCGAGGTCGGCGAGGGTGAGCATCGGCAGCTCCGGGTCCACCACCGCCGCGGCGACGGTGCGCGCGTCCTGCCGCAGGCCGGTCACCACGTCGCCCCCGGCATCGCCCGGGCCACGCTCTGCAGCTCGGCCAGCAGGAATCCCATCGCTTCGGTGTGCACGCCGTCGCGGCCGGTCCGGTTCGAGACCCCGGCGATCGGTGCCGCGTCCGGCTCGGCCAGCGTCGCGGCGGCGAACACCTGCGCCAGCACCGCGTCGAACTCGGCGCGCAGCCCGGCCGGGTCGACGCCGACGCCGTCCGCGGCGAGCGCCTCCTCCACGGGATGGGTGGTGAACAGCTCGGCCACGTACGGCCACACCGCCGCGAGCCCAGCGGTGACGCGCTGGTGGGAGTGCTCGGTGCCGTCGCCGAGGCGCACCACCCACTGCGCGGCGTAGTCGCGATGGTAGGTGACCTCCTTGACGCCCTTGTCGGCGATCGCGGCCAGCACCGGGTCGCGGGAGCCGGTGAGCCGCTGCAGCAGCGCGAGCCGCCAGGTGGCGAACACCAGCAGCCGGGCGACCAGTTCGCCGAAGTCGCCGCGTTCCAGCTCGACGAGCCGGACGTTGCGGAACTCGTGCTCGGCGCGGGAGAACGCGTAGTCGTCCTCACCCCGCCCCCGGCCCTCCGCCTTCCCGGCGCGGGCGAGGAGCAGCCGCGCCTGGCCCAGCAGGTCGAGGCCGATGTTCGCGATCGCCACCTCGTCCTCCAGCTCGGGCGCCCGGGTGCACCACTCCTGCAACCGGTGCGAGAGGACCAGCGCGTCGTCGCCGAGCATCAGGCAGTACGCGGCGAGCGCGGCGTCGTCCACGCCGCCCGGGACGGTGGTGTCCACTCCGGACAGCGGGTCCTCGAAGCCGGTGCCGAACGCCCAGCGGGCGTCGCCCTCCTCGGTGAGGGCTTCGTAGGCGTTGTCGAAGGACATCGGTGCCTCACATGTGCGGGACGGACTCGGGGATGTCGTAGAACGTCGGGTGCCGGTACACCTTGTCGCCGCTGGGCGCGAAGAACGGGTCCTTCTCGTCGGGCGAGGAGGCGGCGATGGCCGAGGCGCGCACCACCCAGATCGACACGCCCTCGTTGCGGCGCGTGTAGAGGTCGCGGGCGTGGTGCAGCGCCATCTGGTCGTCGGCGGCGTGCAGCGAGCCGACGTGCACGTGGTTCAGCCCGCGCTTGCCGCGGACGAACACCTCGTACAGCGGCCAGTCGTGCCGGGCACCGGCGGGGTTCGAGTCGCTCATGCCGTCGCCTCCTGGTTCTTCGCCGCGTGCGCGGCCGCGGCCTCGCGGACCCAGGCGCCTTCGTCGTGGGCGCGGCGCCTGCGGGCGATGCGCTGCGCGTTGCACGGGCCGTTGCCCTGCAGCACGTTCTTGAACTCGGCCCAGTCGACGGCGCCGAAGTCGTAGTGCCCGCGGTCGGCGTTCCACGCCAGGTCCGGGTCCGGGAAGGTGACGCCGAGGGCGTCGGCCTGCGGCACGGACATGTCGACGAAGCGCTGCCGCAGCTCGTCGTTGGTGTGCCGCTTGACCTTCCACGCCATCGACTGGGCGGTGTTCGGCGAGTCGGCGTCCGGCGGGCCGAACATCATCAGCGACGGCCACCACCAGCGGTCGACGGCCTCCTGCACCATCTCCCGCTGCTGCCCGGTGCCCCGCATCATCGTCATGAGCAGCTCGTAGCCCTGGCGCTGGTGGAAGGACTCCTCCTTGCAGATCCGCACCATCGCCCGCGCGTAGGGGCCGTAGGAACTCCGGCACAGCGGCACCTGGTTGCAGATCGCGGCGCCGTCGACGAGCCAGCCGATCACCCCGACGTCGGCGAACGTCAGCGTCGGGTAGTTGAAGATCGACGAGTACTTCTGGCGGCCCGAGATCAGCTTCTCGGTGAGGTCCGCCCGGTCCACGCCGAGGGTTTCCGCCGCCGAGTACAGGTACAGCCCGTGCCCGGCCTCGTCCTGCACCTTCGCCAGCAGGATCGCCTTGCGCCGCAACGAGGGCGCCCGCGTGATCCAGTTCCCCTCGGGCTGCATGCCGATGATCTCGGAGTGCGCGTGCTGGGCGATCTGGCGGACCATCGTCTTGCGGTAGCCCTCGGGTGTCCAGTCGCGCGGTTCGATCCGCTGATCGCGTTCGATGGTCCGCTCGAAGTGGGATTCGAGTTCGGTCTCGGGGAGCGTGGCGGTCATCGGTCCTCCTTCGCGACGAGGGTCAGCACGTCGTACTTCGCGACGGACTCGCCGTTCTGGTTGGTGACGTCGGCGTCCCACCGGACCTCGCCGTAGTCCTGGTCGACGCGCGGGGTGATCTGCTTGGCCGTCAACGTCACGGTCAGCTCGTCGTCCGCCTGCACCGGCGTCAGGAAGCGCAGGTTCTCCAGCCCGTAGTTCGCCAGGACCGGGCCGGGTTCCGGCGAGACGAACAGGCCCGCGGCGAACGAGACCACCAGGTAGCCGTGCGCGACGATCCCGCCGAACAGCGGGTTGGCCGCGGCCGCTTCCGGGTCGGTGTGGGCGTAGAAGGTGTCGCCGGTGAACTCGGCGAAGTGGTCGATGTCGGCGCGGGTGACGGCGCGCGGCCCGGCGACGACGGTGTCGCCGATCTCCAGCTGCGTCAACGACTTCCGGAAGGGGTGGGCCTCGGCCTCGCGCCGCGGGGCGCCTGGGACCCAGCGCCCGGTGATCCCGCTGAGCGCGGCGGGCGAGCCCTGCACGGCGGTGCGCTGCATGTGGTGCAGCACGCCGCGGATGCCGCCCAGCTCCTCCCCGCCGCCCGCGCGCCCCGGGCCGCCGTGCACGAGCTGCGGCATCGGCGAGCCGTGCCCGGTGGATTCCTCCGCATCGGCGGCGTCGAGCACCAGCAGGCGACCGTGGAACGGTGCGACGCCGAGCACGACCTCGCGCACGAAGTCCGGGTCGGCGGAGACGACGGAACCCACGAGGCTGCCGCCGCCGCGGGCCGCCAGCTCGACGACCTGTGCGGCGGAGGTGTAGGGCAGCAGCGTCGAGACCGGCCCGAACGCCTCGACCTCGTGCGGCTCGGGCCGTTCCGGGTCGGCGCGCAGCAGCACCGGCGAGAGGAACGCGCCGCGTTCGGCGTCCGCGCCGACGACGTCGACGTGCTCGGGGTCGCCGAACACCACCGAGCCGGCCGCCAGCAGCGCCTTCAGCGAGCGGCGGACCTCTTCGCGCTGCTCCAGGCTCGCCAGCGCCCCCATCCGGACCCCGTCGGCCTCGGGAGCGCCGACGGTCACCTTCGCCAGCCGCTCGGAGGCCGCCGCGGCGACCTCGTCGACCAGCTCGGCAGGCACGAACGCGCGGCGGATCGCGGTGCACTTCTGCCCGGCCTTGACCGTCATCTCGGTGGTGAGCTGCTTGACGAACAGGTCGAACTCCGCGGTGCCCGGGACCGCGTCGGGCCCGAGGATCGAGCAGTTCAGCGAGTCGGCTTCGGCGTTGAACCGCACCGAGTTCCGCACGATCGCCGGGTGGGCGCGCAGCTTCTGCGCCGTCGCGGCCGAGCCGGTGAACGACACCAGGTCCTGCGCGGTCACGTGGTCCAGCAGGTCTCCGGCGCTGCCCGCGACGAACTGCAGCGAACCCTCCGGCAGGATGCCCGATTCGACGATCAGCTCGACCAGCCGCGCCGTCAGGTACGCCGTCTGGCTGGCGGGCTTGACCAGGCTCGGCACCCCGGCGAGGAACGCGGGGGCGAACTTCTCCAGCGGGCCCCAGACGGGGAAGTTGAAGGCGTTGATCTGCACGGCGACCCCGCGCAGCGGGGTGGCGATGTGCTGGGCCAGGAACGTGCCGCCCTTGCTCAGCGGCTCGACGGCGCCGTCGACGTGGATGGTGTCGTTGGGCAGTTCGCGCTTGCCCTTCGAGCCGTATGCGAACAGCACGCCGATGCCGCCGTCGACGTCGAACTTCGAGTCGCCGAGCGTGGCGCCGGTCTTCGCGGACAGCGCGTAGAGCTCATCCCGGTGCTCGCGCAGGTGCGAGGCGAGCGCCTTGAGCAGCGCGGCGCGCTGGTGGAAGGTCAGCCGCCGCAGCGCGGGACCGCCGACCTCGCGGCCGTACCGCAGCGCGGCGGCGAAGTCGATCCCGGCCGAGGAGATCCGCGCGACCTCCTCCCCGGTGGAGGCGTCGTGCAGCGGAGCGCCCTCGTCCGCCGCCGCGCGCCACTCCCCGGAGACGTAGCTGCGCAACAGCTCTGCCGCGTGCCCCATCGACCCTCCTCAACCGATTAACCGACCGAACGTTCAGGAACTGATGCTAGCGCGCCCGCGGAGCCGGGGGAACCCGGAACCGCGAAGCAGCGGCCCCGCGTCCCGGCTCGCCCGCGCGAGTTCACCCCGCGCGCCCAGCCCGTCGGCCGACCGCGCCCGGCCGGACCGGCGCTCCCGGCGACACCGAGGTCCGGGCGCCCGCGACCGCGAAGGCCTGCGCGATCCCGGCACCCCTCCGGCCGCCGCCGAGCACCCGCCGTCCGCCGGGATCCGCGCCGGACGATCGACCGGCGCGACCCGCGGTGGCCGACCCCGCCGCTGCGGCCCCCGCGTCCCGGCGCCGAAGCCCGGTTCCCGGCGCGGACCACTCCGCATTCCGCCGCACGCCGCACCCCGATCCGCCGGACGGCCCCGCACCGGGACACGTTCGCCGGTTCGGCGGCGCGGAATTCGGGACTACCGTTGTGCCACGTCGGGAAACTCGACGAGCCCAGATGGAGGGACGGTCCATGCCGAAGCCCGAATCTGCCACCAAGGACCCGAACAAGGGCTGCGTAGCGCTCCTCGGCTGGAGCCTCAACGCGGTGGAAGCCCTCGACCGGTTCGACCGGAGGTACGTGGTCGTCGCACCGGACTGGGCGGAGGAGTACTGCGCCGAACACGACATCCCATACCTGCGCTGGAACTTCGAACGGCTCAACGACCGCTCGATGGAGATCGCCGAGCTGCTGCAGGACCGCGGCGTCGACGTGGCCATCCCGCTGTTCGAGGAGACCGTGGAGTGGGCCGGGGCGATCAACTCGGTGCTGCTGGACAACCCGCGGCTGCTCGGCCAGGCGATGTTGTTGCGGGACAAGGCGTTGATGAAGCGCCGCGCCCAGCTCGGCGGCATCCGGGTGGGGATCTTCGAGGAGGCGCACGACCGGGACGACGTGATCCGGTTCCTCAAGCGGGTCAACCAGACGCTGCTCAAGCTCGACGGCGACCCGAACGACCCGATCCACATCAAGGCCTTCGACAAGGCGGGCTGCCTCGGGCACCGGGTGATCCGCACCCCGGACGAGATCGACGCCATCCCGGACGAGGAGTTCCCCGTCCTGATGGAATCGCACCTGGACGGCTGGGAGTTCGCCGTCGAGGCGTGGATCCACCACGGGAAGATCAAATTCCTGAACATCTCCGAGTACGTCACGCTCGGGTACTCCGTGTTCGTCCCGGCGACGCCGGCGCTGGAGCGGTTCCGGCCGCAGATCACCGAACAGGTGGAGAAGCTGATCAAGGCGTTCGACATCGAATTCGGCTTCGTGCACCCCGAGTACTTCGTCACCAGCGACGGCGAGATGTACTTCGGCGAGGTCGCCTACCGGCCCCCGGGCTTCCGGGTCTTCGAGCTGCTGGAGCGGGCCTACGGGTTCAACGCCTACCAGGGCCTGGCGCTGGCCTTCGACCCGAAGACGACCGAGGAGGAGATCGACGGCTTCTTCCCGCGCGAGGTCGTGGACGCCACCGGCGTCGCCGGGTGCTTCGGGGTGTACCCGCGCCGACGGGTCGTCAGCGAACTGCAACTGCCCGAGGAGACCGAGGACGACGACTACTATGAGTCCCACGATCTGACGGCCCCGCCGGAGGCGACCGTGACCAAGCGGACCGCGTTCGGCAACCACTGGGGCCTGGTGTACTTCTTCGGTGACGACCCGCACCGGATGCGAGACCTGTTGAAGCAGCAGGAAGAGCTCGACTTCTACGTCTGAGGTCTCCGCGCACGCGGGAGGCCTCGCAGGGAGAGACCCGTGGAACCGACCGCCGACGCCGAGGGTGCGCCGACGACGCTGGACCGGCGCGTCGGCTCGCTCGACGACGCCGTCCGCGCCCTGTCCGGGACCCGCGACTTCGGGAAGCCGGCGAAGCTGCGCCGGGTGCTGGAGGCGCTGCGGCGGGTGCTCCGGCAACCGGGCGGCGCGGCGGCGGTCCAGGCCCGTGCGCAGGCGCTGGACGAGGCGGGGTTGTTCGACGGCACCGACTGGGCCTCCCCCGCCATCCTCATCCCGGCGCTGGCCGGGCCCGGCCTCCGCTGCGAGAACGCGGACACGCTGGTGCTGGAGGCGACCAGCGAGCTGCGGCTGCTCGCGATCGCGCGCGGCGAGTACGCCCACCCCGCGTTCTCCGCCGACGACGCCCACCAGTTCCTCTCCCAGGTGCTGGCGATGAACCTGGATCTGCTGTTCACCCCGCCCAACGAAGCGGAGCGCGCCCGGCAGGGGCGCAACGCGCAGCTGATCCGCGACCTGTTCCAGTACCTCGCCGACGGCATCGGCTACGACAGCGTGCTCGGCGAACTCGTCGACGAGATCTGGCGGATCCTGCGCCAGCGGCCGATCCAGGTCGAGCAGGTGCAGTCGCTGATCACCCGGATCTCCGTCTACCGCAGCGACCCGGACGTCGACTTCGGCTCCACCTCCGGGCAGGGCCTGGACCGGCTGATCACCAGCCTGTTCGGCACGACCGAGGCGTGCCGGGACGATCCGGGGATCCCCGCGTTCCGCGAGCGGCTGGAGGCGATGGACACCAGCGGCCTGCAGTACGAGGCCAGCGGGTTCGCGCGGGCGATGCACGACACCGGGCTGGTCTCGCCGTACCACGCCGAACTGCTGCGGTTCCTGCTCGGCGACAACGACTACCTCGTCGCGGAGGCGCTGGGCCTGTCCGACATCGGCCGCACGTGCCTGATGCGCTACCGCGACGTGGTGCGCCGGCTGGTCGAGGAGGCGGTGCACCCGCAGACCGCGCAGTGCGTCTACGGGCTCGCGCTGCTGCTCGACCGCGGCGTGCTGCACGAGGCCCCGGTGGTGCCCGCGCTGTGGCGCCAGCTCTCCCTGGAGCTCTCCCCCACCGCCCGGCAACGCCTGACCGCGGTCTTCGGCGACGAGCCGAGCCCGGAAGCGCGGCTGGTAGCGGGGGTGATCTCGATGCTGGGCCAGCCGCTCGGCGTCGGGCAGGGCGACAACCCGACCTGCCAGTCGGCCCGCGCGCTGTCGATGTGGGCCTACAACGACCCGGACTACCTGCTGCAGCTCGTCGTGTGGGCGGCCCGGGACGACGAGATCATCATGCATTTCGAGGGCAGCCCGCTGTCCTCGAAGGACAGCGCGGGCGGAGTCGCCAAGGCCATGCCGATCGACCTGGACCCGGTGTCGCTCGTCGTGGTGCCGCACCTCGACCGGATCTACGCCGAGATGGGACGGCGCTGCGCGGACCGGCCCGGGGACCCGCACCGCTGGGTCAACCCCGAGTTCCACGGCTGGTGGGCCGCGCGCGGCTTCTGGATCAACGTCGACGTGGCGACCGGGAACCTGGTGGACCTGGACGAGTTCCTGCGCCAGTTCCACGCGGGCTACCACCCCGGCTACAACGGCGGGCGGCCGCTGATCCACCCGCAGCCGGCCGGGATCGCCGTCACCGACAGCGCGGCGCGCTACATCGGCTGGCACGCGATCACCATCCTGCGGGTCGGGCCGGATCCGCAGGGCGTCGTGCGGGTGTACTTCTTCAACCCCAACAACGACAGCGGGCAGGACTGGGGCGACGGCGTGGTCGTCTCCACCACCGGTCACGGCGAGCGGTTCGGGGAGGCGTCGCTGCCGTTCGACCAGTTCGCCTCCCGCATCTACATCTTCCACGTCGACCCGCTCGAACGCGGCGAACCCGAGCGCGTCCCCGCCGAGGACGTCGAGCGGATCATCGGCTACCTGGAGCGCAGCTGGGGCCGCGACCGGTTGCGCCCCGGCGCGTTGCAGGCCTCGGAAGGACCGCACGGCGATCACTAGCTCCGTCCACTTCGGACTACGACTCGGCGCCCTCCGGATACCCCACCTTCGCGTTCCACAGCGCGGGACGTTCCCGCCCGGCGAACTCGTGCACGTATCCGCAGCGCGCGCAGATCAGCCCGGTGGCGGACCGGTTTCCCCACACCAGGTCGAAGGAGCTGGCGGAGGTGGTGCTCAGCTTCACCTGGCGGGACCAGAACAACCCGTGGTCGCACACCAGGCACCGGAAGGCGCGCCCCAGCACGGTGACGAGCTTCGGGTCGGACCTGAGACCACCCATGCCACGATCGTCCCAGCCGACGTCCCCCACCGGCATGCGCCGATCAGGCACAAACCCGACATCCTGCCGCACGTTCCGCGTTCCCCGGACGAACCCGGCAGCACTGCGCCGGCCAAGACGAACGAGCGGCGCCGGGCGGCGTGCTGCGGCGCGGAGCGCGGATGACCGCGTTCGTCGACCGCCGCTGCTACCTTCTCTCCCCGATCACGCCACCTCCCGAAGTCCCTCGGAGTGCCGCTGGAATCGGGGCGGGGAGCCGGAAATCCGTGTTCGAGGACGATCAGGTGCCGGGTCGGACGCCGTCGATCAGCATGCGCACGAGCTGCTCCACGCTGACGTGCCAGCCGTCCTTCGCCAGATGTCCGCTGAGCTCCATTCCTGCGATGCCGTGCGCGCTCGACATCAGCAGAGCGCCGTAGCGGCGGGCGTCCGGTTCGCCGACGATATCGGCGACGAGGGCGAGGTATTCGGTCTCCAAGCGGCTCGCCGCCTCGGCGGCCACCGGGGTACCTGCCGACGTGCTGAACATCAGCGCGTACCGGTGCGGTGTCCGGCGGGCGACTTCGATGAGCGCCAGCACGGCTCGTTCGAGTCGCGCGGCCGGTTCGACGCCCGGATCCGCCCGCAGTCCTTCCACTTCGTCGGCCAGGGAGTTCCAGGCTCCGATGGCGAGCTCGGCCAGCAGGTGCTCCTTGTTCTTGAAGTGCCCGTAGGGCGCACCGCGCGAGACCCCGGCTCTGGCCCCCACCGCGCGGAGGGTCACGGCATCGGGCCCGCCCTCGTCGAGCAGTTCGGACGCGGCGAGGACGAGGGTGCGCCGAGTTGCGGCGGCGGTCTGAGCCCGGGTCACGAGGACAACCCTACTTGACAGTGTCACCTGAACGGGGAACAGTCACTCATGTGACGCCGTCACACAAGTTGTCCGCCGATGATGCCGGAGCGCCGCGAGCGATCCTGCTCCGCCGGGAACATCGGACCCGGAAGCGAAGGTGTCGGTGCGGCCCGCGACCGTCCTCCCCTCGCATCGGCCGGCGCACGCAAACCCGCTCATCCGCACAGGAGCTCCCATGGCACAGCCGCACGAACCACCCCCCGACCTCACGGGGCGCACCATCGTCGTCACCGGCACGACGTCCGGACTCGGCCTCGCCCTGTCCGGTGTGCTAGCCAGGGCCGGCGCCCGCGTCCTGATGACCGCCCGCGACGCCGAACGCGGCGCGGCGGCCGTCGACCAGGTGCGGAACGGGCTCAGGGGCCGGGGTTCGGCCGAGACCGTCCTGCTCGACCTGGCCGATCTGGCCTCGGTCCGCACAGCCGCCGCGGAGGTCCGGGAACGCACCGGAGACCGGGTCGACGTACTGATCAACAACGCCGCCGTGTCGCTGGGCCCCCACGACCGAACCCGCGACGGGTTCGAGCTGCAGATCGGGACCAACCACCTGGGCCCGGCCGCGTTCACCTGGCTGCTGATGCCGGCACTGCGGGCAGCGGGCGCCCCCGAGCTGCCCTCCCGGGTGGTGACGACGTCGAGCCTCGGTCATCGCACCGGTGGACTCGACCTCACCGATCCGCACTGGGACCGTCGGCGCTACTCGCCCACGCTCGCCTACGGGGCCTCGAAGCTCGCGAACCTGCTGTTCGCCGCAGAGCTCGATCGGCTGTTGCGGCTGACCGGGGACCCGGTGCTGTCGGTCGCCGCCCACCCGGGGCTGACCGCGTCGGAACTGCTCAACAACAGCCTCACCCGCGGTGGCACCTGGCGAGCTCGCTTGCTCGTGCTCCCGGACCGGCTCCTGTCCCAACCGGTAGCCGCCGGGATCGCACCCCAGCTCCTCGCGGCCACCGGACCGGTGCACGGCGGCGACTACGTGGGCCCCACCGGACCGTTCGAGACGCGCGGACCCGCCGGGCCCGCCCGCCGCTCAACAGCCGCCCGGGATCCGGAGCTCGCCCGCGAGCTGTGGAAGTACACGGCCTCCAGCACCGGCGTCCCATCCGATCCCGAGCTGCCGATCGGCGCATGACACCCCTCCGCGACCCTGCCGCGAAGCAAGCCTGCGGTCGCCGGTGCAGCCGTCCCGGACCGCACGAACGGACAGCGAGGACGCCGAACATCCTGATCCCGCGTCCGTCAGACCGGCATCGGACCAGGCCGCCGCGGCCAGCGGAGCGTTCCGGTGGCCGCGGCGGCGTGGTGTCACGCCTCCTGCAGGAACCGGTCGAGGACGCGGACGCCGAACCGCAGCGCCTCCACCGGGACCCGCTCGTCGACGCCGTGGAACAGGGCGCTGAAGTCGAGTTCGGCGGGCAGCCGCAGCGGCGCGAAGCCGTAGCAGTTCATGCCGAGCCTGCTGAAGGACTTCGCGTCCGTGCCCCCGGACATCATGTAGGGCAACGTCTTCGCCGCCGGGTCCTCGGCGATCAGCGAGGAGCTCATCTTGTCCACCAGGCGGCCTTCGAACTTCGTCTCGACCGGGGGCAGCCCCACCCATTCCCGCTCGACGTCCGGGCCCAGCAGCTCGGCGAGCTCCCGGTCGAACGCCTCCTCGCGGCCCGGCAGGATCCGGCAGTCCACCGCGGCTTCGGCGACCGACGGGATCACGTTGTGCTTGTAGCCGGCGGTGAGCATCGTCGGGTTCGCGGTGTCGCGCAGCGTCGCCCCCACGATCCGCGACAGGTTGCCCAGCTTCGCCACCGACCCGTCCAGGTCGTCGGCCGGGAAGTCCCAGCCGGTGAGCTCGGTGACACCGTCGAGGAACTCGCGCACCGAATCGTTGAGCACCAGCGGGAACCGGTGCCGGCCCAGCTTCGCGACCGCCTCGGCCAGCTGCGTGACCGCGTTGTCCTCGTGCACCATCGACCCGTGGCCGGCCCGCGCGCGGGTCCGCAGCTTCAGCCAGCGGATGCCCTTCTCCGCGGTCTGCACCAGGTAGGCGCGCACCCCGTCCTGGAAGGTCACCGAGTAGCCACCGACCTCGCTGATCGCCTCGGTGCAGCCCTCGAACAGCTCCGGGCGGTGATCCGCCAGCCACTGCGCGCCCTGCAGCCCGCCGGCCTCCTCGTCCGCGAGGAACGCGAACACGATGTCACGCTTCGGAGTGATTCCATCGCGCTTGAAGCGGCGGGCGACGGCGAGGCTCATCGCCAGCATGTCCTTCATGTCGACCGCGCCGCGGCCCCACACGTAGCCGTCCTGCACCGCCCCCGAGAACGGGTGCACCGACCACTCCGAGGCGTCCGCGGGCACCACGTCCAAGTGCCCGTGCACCAGCAACCCGCCCCGATCCGAGCCCGACCCCGGCAGCCGCGCGATCACGTTCCCGCGACCCGGGTGGTCCCCAGACTCCACGTAGGTCGTCTCGTAGCCGACCTCCGCCAGCTTGCCCGCGACGTACTCGGCGGCCACCCGCTCACCCGCGAGCGTCGCCGGATCGCCCGTGTTCGTCGTATCGATCCGGATCAGTTCGCTCGCCAGCTCGACGACCTCGTCCTCGGCCACCCGCAGGCCCGCGCCATGATCGTCCGCAGCGGTCTCCATGTGCTCGTTCACCAGGCCTTTCTATCACTCCGAACCCCTACAGGGGGGTGGGTCCCAAGCCCTGAAATCGATCAGCTAATCTAGTGTCACAACAGAACGGAGCCGCCGAGAACCATAGGCGGCACTGAGGCGTCCGAGTGGCGGAATGGCAGACGCGCTAGCTTGAGGTGCTAGTGCCCTATTAATGGGCGTGGGGGTTCAAGTCCCCCCTCGGACACGCATGCGTAGCGGATTCGCTACCACAATATGGATCATATGTTGTAGTCGGCAAGGCGGTAAGCGCTTCGGGCGTTGCCGCCTTGTTGTGCTGTTCGGCGGCCTGTGGCGGTGGTCGTCGTGGGTGAGCGGACGATGCCGGGTGTGGTCCCGCCGAGGAGTTCGGCGTCCGGGCCGACGCCGATAGGCGGGCGAGTTCGCCGGGAGCTGCCGCTGCCGGAACTCGCCATCTCGCCTGGTGGGGTCCCCCGGATGTGTGCGGTGGCATCGGTGGATTGCCGTGGACGAGTCTCGGACCGGTCAGTGCTGCGCTCCCTGAGCTGGGCCGCCGGGCAACGCCTGGAGATCCGTGCGGTCGAAGGCTCGGTGATGGTCGCCTGCCGCGAGGACGGCGTGTTCTCCCTGACCGCGCAGGGGTATCTGCGGTTGCCCGCGGCCGTGCGTCACTGGTGCGCACTCCAGCCCGGGCAGCGGGTACTGCTCGCTGCCGAACCCGGCCACGACGCACTGGCGGTGCACACGATGCCGGTGATCGACGCCCTGCTCACCGAACCCCACGCCCGGATGTTCGGGGGTGAGCACGCGTGAACGCATCGGACGCCGAACTGGAGGCGGCACGCCTGGTGCTCGCACGCATGGGTCTGTCCCCGGAGGATTTGGTCGCCGCCCCGGAGCCCGAGCAGATCGCACCGACCTTCGCCGACTACATCCCGAAAGTCGCCCAAGCCGTTTCGGCGGGCACGAAACGGGTCTACAGCTCGTACTGGAACCGCGTCCTCGAACGCTGGGGCCAACGTCGGCTCGACGAGCCGACCGCGTTGGAGATCAAGCAGCTGGCCGAGCACGTGAAGACCCACGTGGTCGCCCGCCGCAACGCCCGCGGCGGCCGGGGCGCTGCCGAACACCTCATCGCCGCACTGCGTTGCGTGTACAACCACGCCGTCGCCGACGGTTGGATCGCCGAAGGCGACAACCCCGCCAAACGAGTCCCCAAGCCGAGAAGGCTGCCCACCACACGACGCGGCCTTCCCGATTCCGGACTCACCGAGATCAACCAGATCGCAGCGACCACCGGAAACGACCCACTGCTCGACGCGCTCCTGATCCGCCTGCACACCGAAACCGCCTGCCGCCGTGGCGGAGCCCTCGCACTCACGGCACGAGATCTGGATCCCCAGCAGTGCCTGGTGCTGTTGAAGGAGAAAGGCGACACGGCCCGTTGGCAACCGGTCTCACCGACGTTGATGCGCGGACTCCAGGAACACGCCGAACACCGCGGTGCCGCCGCATCCGGCGGGCCGCTGCTGCGCTATCGCAACGGCGACCCCATCACCACCCGTCGCTACGACCACCTCTGGACCCGCATCGGACGCCACCTGCCCTGGGTCGCTACCCAGCAGGTCAGCACCCACTGGCTCCGCCACACCACCCTCACCTGGGTGGAGCGCCACTTCGGCTACGCCGTCGCCCGCGCGTACGCCGGACACACCGACAGCGGCGGGGACGGCACCACCACGACCTACATCCGAGCCGGAATCGACGAAACCGCCGCTGCGCTCGCCGCCCTCACAGGAGAACCGCACCCACTCGCACAAACCACTGGAGGAGATCAATGACCGCAGTGCCTTAGCGGGTGGGTTCCGGCTGGCCGTACGGCCGTGAGCAGGCGCACCTGTCTGCTCACGGCTCCCGGTTCAGTTCACCGCCGGGCCCCGGCCAGCGGATGTGGTTCTCCCGTCAACGCAGCCAACGCCGCGGCCACCTCGTGGAGATCAGCGCGCACGTAGGTCGCAGTGGCGCCGCCGTCGCCGCTGCCGATCGCGTGCCCCGCGAATTCCCGCGCGACCGCGTAGCCGAAGTGCCGCTCGACCCAGGTCAACGTGGTGTGCCGCAACCAATGCGTGGTGATCTGCTGGGCGGCCACCCACGGCAGGTGCCGGCCGAGCCGATGCCACAGGTGGTCGTACCGTCGCCGCGAAATCGGAGCACCACCGACATAACGCAACAGCTGCCCGTCGGGATCGTCATCGCCCCGAGCCCGGGCATGCTCTTGCAGCGCTCGCATCAACGTCAGCGACACGGGCTGCCAACGCACGGTCTCCCCCTTCTCCCGCAGCAAGACCAAGCACTGATCCACATCCAGATCACGCGGACGAACCGCCAACGCTCCCCCACGACGACAAGCCGTCTCCATGTGCAGCCGGAGCAGAAGCGCGTCCAAGCCCGGGTCGTTCCCCGTAGTCGAGGCAACCTCGTTGAGTTCCGCGATCCTGCTGGACGGCAAGGCCCGACGCGTGCTCGGCAGGCGACGAGGCTTGGCGACCCGGCGAGCGGGTTCTTCGCCTCATCGATCAACCCATCGGACTCCGCGTGGCTGTAGATGCAGCGCACCGCACCAACGAAATGCTCCGCGGCACTACGCCCACCGCGCGTGTTCCTTCGGGCGACGGCCTCATCCTTCATCCGCCACGCGAGCTGTTTGATCTCGGAAGCGCTCGGCTCATCCAACCTGCGCCCACCCCACGCCTGGATCAGCCGGCGCCAGTACGGCGCGTACACGCGAGCACTGGACTCCGACACCGCCTTCTCGACTTTCGGTAGGTATTCCGCGAAAGTCGGCCTTTCGTCCCCGGCACCCGCTTCGCCGATCAAGCCGGACGGGTCGATATCCATGGCAGCGAGAAGTGTGCGAATCGCGCCGATCTCGGCGGACCCCGAACTCGAGAAACCCACAACCCCTCCCACTCCAGAGCCACTAAGTTTGATCCAACTCGTAGTAACCGGTCACCATGTCATCAAGAACGGAGACGTGGTGAACGAGCACAGCATCAACGTGCGGCACCGCGACCATGAAAACCCGACCACCGCCACGCAACCCCAACGCGCCGCGCACCGACACCGGCAATCTCAGGTATCGGTCCGAACGCAGCACAACGGGAGAACGGCCACATCGACGGGCCGTAGCCACCAGGCTCCCGGCAAGTTGGATCACCAGGCGGTCGCCAGGCTGCCAGCCAAGGAAGCTGATCAGCAGCTTGTCGGACACCCTGCCACGACTGTCGACCGCAGCAACCTGATGGCACAGGGGAGAGCCTGTTGCTTCGTTCCTCAACGCTGCCATCGGAAGCGGCTCTAACACTTCCGGTTCAACACCGGAATCACAAAAAAGCACAGATTCGGCGATTCTCCTCGTAAACTCCACCGGATCGCCACCAACCTATCAAACAGGAATCGACTATTGGCACAGCTCTACTCCAGCAAGAGGTACTTCCCCAGCAAGCCCACTTTTCGCCAATTCGCAACATCAAAATAGGGCAAGGCCAGGCGTTCACCAATAAGTTCGATCACGTTACCTCGACCATATTTCCACTATAGCGGAAACCCTAGGAGGGCAGGTGCGACCTGTCAACGAAGCTCTACATCTTGGCCTCTACCAGGCACCGCCCAAGCGTCCATACGTTGCTATCCGCATCGGCCTGGCGGGCGCCGATAGCACGCTCGGCGCACGGGCCACTCGTGCCGGGCCAGCCGTCGTTGCGATCCTCACTGCCCCTCGCAGGCCGCATGCCGCAGTTGGGCGAGAGTGGGGTAGAGCACGAGTCCGAGGTTGCGATCCTCATCGGCCCTGGCGGGCCGATGCCACGGATCAGCCCGGATCGCGCCGGGTCATCGACCTGGTGGTTGCGATCCTCATCGGCCCTGACGGGCCGATGCCACTCTGCCGTGGTTGGCGCCGTGGCTGCTGGGCAAGACGTTGCGATCCTCATCGGCCTTGGCGGGCCGATGCCACACAAGGTCAGTACCGAGAACCAGTCCTCCTCCTGAATGTTGCGATCCTCATCGGCCCTGGCGGGCCGATGCCACTCGCGCCCGCTATCACTCGGCCGCTGTCCAAAGCCGAGTTGCGATCCTCATCGGCCCTGGCGGGCCGATGCCACCCGATCACTCCTGGTACAGCACCGGGCAGCCCTCGGCGTTGCGATCCTCATCGGCCCTGGCGGGCCGATGCCACGACCTACACCGACAAGGCGATGATTTTCAACGTCTGGTTGCGATCCTCATCGGCCCTGGCGGGCCGATGCCACAGCCGTTTGGGCGCGATCCCACAACGACTGCATGAAGTTGCGATCCTCATCGGCCCTGGCGGGCCGATGCCACGCCACCGGCATCGCCCCGTAGCCACCGGTGGGCGACGAGTTGCGATCCTCATCGGCCCTGGCGGGCCGATGCCACTTCGCCGGGCAGTCGATCGATGCTCGGTGGAACTTGTCGTTGCGATCCTCATCGGCCCTGGCGGGCCGATGCCACATCACCGCCCCGACCACGGCGCGGGCAGCCTGGTCGTTGCGATCCTCATCGGCCCTGGCGGGCCGATGCCACAATCGCACCGGGCAGTAACTGGGGCGCTGCACGAGAGTTGCGATCCTCATCGGCCCTGGCGGGCCGATGCCACCCGCTCCACCGTCATCGTCGGCGACGACGCGGTCCTGTTGCGATCCTCATCGGCCCTGGCGGGCCGATGCCACAGCCGCAGCCGGGCGAGTTCCGCGGCCAGCACCGCGTTGCGATCCTCATCGGCCCTGGCGGGCCGATGCCACCAGCAGGTCCGCCGAGTTCGCGGCCAAGTCCCCGAGGTTGCGATCCTCATCGGCCCTGGCGGGCCGATGCCACCCGGTCGAACTGCTCGGCGCGCTGCTCGATGCATGGGTTGCGATCCTCATCGGCCCTGGCGGGCCGATGCCACCCTGCTCGATCAGGGGAAACACCCCTGCTGGAGCTGGCAAGTTACACGTCCGAGATCAACACGCCCGGGAATCGGCTGGGAACCCCCAGGCGTGTCGCGCCACGCTACCAGCTCCCAACCGACGCCAGGAGCAGTGGAGCCACCTCTGACGGCAACACCCGGCACATCGTCCGACCACTGCCGCGGCCGGAGCGAACGCCCCAAAAGACTCCGGGCAGCGCGTTCAGCGAGCGCGCTGCCCGAGCGCCCGGAGGATTTCGGCGATCCACACCAGGGTGTGGTCGTTCATGTAGTCGCCGTTCGCACGCATCCGTTTGAGCGTGTCCCATGACGATGTCAGCTGGCCGAGGGTGAGCTGTTCGGGATCAGGTGTGGCGTGCGGGTCGTAGAGCGCTTCGCGGGGGATGGACCAGAAGAAGTCCTCGTCGAATTCGACGGTGTGCCCTACGCGCTCCTCGAGGTTGTCCAGGGCTTCGTTGAACACCTGGCGCAACGTCTCCAGGGAGACGGTCGAGTCGTCTTCGCTCACTGCTCACCTCGGTAAACCTTGTCGATGTAGTCGCGGAAGGTCTGGATCTCCTTGTGCAGATGCCCGACGCTGCTGTCGATGCTCTTCTGGCGGATCTCGTCGTTCGGCGCGTTCTTCAGGAAGCCCTTGTCGTCGTAGGCGTCGGGATCAGCTTGGTACGCCTCGAGTTTCTCTTCGTGCTCCCGGATGAGGTTTTCGTAGGACTCGACGGCGCGTTGGTGCGATCAGGTCAGTTCGGAGCTGCCTGCGTCGTCTCCTCAGCTGCTTCGTCGTCGGTGTAGAAGACCTCGGTGCTGTCGTCGCCGGCGGCTTCGCTCGCGAGTCCAGCCATGGCGACGCCCATCGTGCCGACACCGGCGGCGATGCCCGCGGTCGACACCCCGCCGACCGGCACACCGGCCACCGCTCCCGCCCCGGTGGCGTCGAGCGCGACTCCGGCCACTTCCCCTGCTGCGCTGACTGCGGTCAACGCCGCGCCACCTACGAGGCCGCCGACCATCTCGGGATGGTGCAGCACCGCGTTGCCCAAGGAAGCCGCCGGGCCCCATCGCCTCGATCGTCGCCTGCACGCCCTCCGACGCGTCGGCCAGAGCCGACAGGTCGACGCGGAAGCCGACACCCCATCCATTTTCCGAGCTTTCGACAGCGCCGCCGGAATGCCGGAGAACCCGCAGCGGCTCGTGGGGCGAAACGAGTCGTAGTCCTACGGCCGAGCTGTCATTCCGGAATACAGAACCGCACCTTCCTGGAAGCCCTGCACAGCGCGGCCGATCGCGACGACACGATCACGGTGATCCACCGGGACGATCGATCTCAGCGAGGTTGCCTGCGGCGTACCTCTCGAGCTCGGGTACGCGGTCATCCGAGCGAGTTCCCCTGCTGGATGCGGGCGAGGAACGTCGTCCATGCGGAGGCGTCCAGGATGAGGACGCCGCCATCGCGGTCCTTCGTGTCGCGGACTGCGCGTGATCCCGACGGCAGAGTTGCGATCTCGACGCAGTGACCCGAGGGACCGGTATAGCTGGATACACGCCACGACAGGTGCCGCAGCTCGGTGCTGGTCATGGCGGCGACCTCCGCGATGTTCGTCGTGTTGAACCGTCAGCGTTCCGAGGAACGGGCTAAGAACTGCTAACAGAAGGTTTGGGTGCGTCGGTGTTGGATGAGGCAGGTGGTGAGTTGGAGGAGGCTGTCGTGGATGTCGGCGCGGCGTTCCCAGCGAATGCGT
>NZ_JAIUKB010000032.1:0-4464 GCF_020176785.1 Saccharopolyspora sp. 6V
GCCGGGGCGGGCGGAGTACTCCTGCAGCGCGGGGAGCTCGGTGCGGCACGGGGCGCACCAGGTCGCCCACACGTTGACCAGCGCCGGGCGTCCGGCCAGCGCGGCGCCGACGTCCACCGGGCGGCCGTCGGCCAAGCAGGTCCCGGTCGCCCCGGCCAGCTCGGCGGGGCCGCCGGCCCGCGGCTCGGGGCAGGGTCCGAGGCCCGCGCGCAGCGCCGGGTCGACCGGGGCCGCCTGCGGCCGCTGCTCCGGGGCGTCCGCGGTCGGCGCCCCGCCGCCGGAACCACCCGGCCACAGCGCGACCACGGCGAGCCCGGCCAGCACCAGCACCACGACCGTCCACCGGATCTCGCTGCGGAACTCGCGGACGTACCGCCAGCGGCTCACGCGTCCGGCTCCTTCGCCGCCGCCTTCTCGATGGTCGCCTCGTCCAGTTCACCGGAGATCCCGGCTAGCTCCAGCAGCCGCGGCGCCTCCGGCCCGCGCACCAGCTTCGCCGCCGCCGAGGGCTCCTCCGGGCCGGCACCGAACGACGGGCAGTCCTTCGCCAGCAGGCACGCGCCGCACGCGGGCTTGCGCGCGTGGCACACGCGGCGCCCGTGGAAGATCACGTAGTGCGAGAGCATCGTCCACTCCTTGCGGGGGATCAGCTCGCCGATCGCGTGCTCCACCTTGACCGGGTCCTCCTCCACCGTCCAGCCCCAGCGGCGCACCAGCCGGCCGAAGTGGGTGTCGACGGTGATGCCGGGGACGTCGAAGGCGTTGCCGAGGATGACGTTGGCGGTCTTGCGACCGATCCCGGGCAGCTTCACCAGGTCGTCGAGCCGCGCGGGCACCTCGCCGCCGTGCCGCTCCACCAGCGCCGCGCCCAGCCCCAGCAAGGAGTTCGCCTTGTTCCGGTAGAAGCCGGTGGAGCGGATCAGCTCCTCCAGCTCGGTCCGGTCGGCGCCGGCGTAGTCCGCGGCCGCCGGGTAGCGGGCGAACAGCGCGGGCGTCACCTGGTTGACCCGCTTGTCGGTGCACTGCGCGGACAGAATCGTCGCGACCGCGAGCTGCAGCGGGTCGGCGAAGTCGAGCTCGCAGTGCGCGTCCGGGTAGCCCTCGGCGAGCTCCCGCACCATCCGCCGCGCCCGCCGGACGAGCCCGGTGCGGGTCTCCGTCCCGGCGCTCGCCGCGCTGCGGCGCGGTCGGCGCGCCGGTGCTCCCCCGGCTCGGGAACGACCGGAACCGGAGGTCACGGCGCCCGCGGTCGTCGACCGGGTGGGCGCCGATCGGGCCGCGGCGGGCCGATGGGAGGATGATCGACCAGGCTGTGACCTGTCGTGGGCTGGCTCCGGCACCCCACCAGACTACGGACCACGACGACACCCGAACCCGACCCCGTCGACGGGCAACCGACCCCCGGTTGCGTCCGTCTCGAAGGCATGAGCGAGGATTCAAGCATCATGACTGCCTGGTTCGTTATCGTCGTACCGCTAGTGATCAT
This sequence comes from Saccharopolyspora sp. 6V, assembly GCF_020176785.1. NCBI lineage: Bacteria > Bacillati > Actinomycetota > Actinomycetes > Pseudonocardiales > Pseudonocardiaceae > Saccharopolyspora > Saccharopolyspora sp. 6V. Next base: position 1,487 of record NZ_JAIUKB010000032.1, read on the forward strand.
GTTCTTCACGTTGTTCATGGAGCGCGTGGAGGCACGGCTGCGGCACGTCGCGGTGCAGGAGAACGAGGTCGAAGAGCTGCTGGAGAACGCTCGGCCCGATGAGGTCCGGGCGCTGTTCCGGCAGGGAATCGGGCGTGCGCTGGAGCTCTTCCAGCTACGCAGGGTGGGACGCGCCGGCAAGCTGCGAACTCGCCGTTCCCGCGACCAGTCTTAAACTCAACTGGTAGTGATCGGCGGCACAGTACGGTGACCGCGGAACGACGCGGGCACCGCTTCGAACGAGCCGCCGCGTCTCAACATGGAGGGACGAGGTGGACGAGACCCTTTCCCGCGCCGGAATCTTCCAGGGCGTGGAACCGGCCGCGGCGGAGGCGCTGACCCAGTCGCTGGAACCGTCTGAGTTCCCGCGCGGACACGTGATCTTCGCCGAGGGCGAGCCGGGCGACCGGCTCTACATCATCCAATCCGGCAAGGTCAAGCTCGGGCGCAAGTCGCCCGACGGCCGCGAGAACCTGCTGGCGATCATGGGGCCGTCGGACATGTTCGGCGAGCTGTCCATCTTCGACCCGGGCCCGCGCACCTCGACCGCCACCACGGTGACCGAGGTCCGCGCGCTGACCATGGACCGCAGTGCGCTGCGGCAGTGGATCGGCACCCGCCCGGAGATCGCCGAGCAGCTGCTGCGGGTCGTCGCGCGCAGGCTGCGCCGGACCAACGGCATGCTCGCCGACCTGATCTTCACCGACGTGCCCGGTCGCGTGGCCAAGGCGCTGCTGCAGCTCGCGCAGCGCTTCGGCAGCCAGGAAGCCGGTCTGCTGCGGGTCACCCACGACCTCACGCAGGAGGAGATCGCGCAGTACGTCGGCGCCTCGCGGGAGACCGTGAACAAGGCGCTCGCCGACTTCGCCCACCGCGGCTGGCTGCGGCTGGAGGGCAAGAGCGTGCTGATCCTCGACCCGGAGCGGCTGGCTCGCCGCGCGCGCTGAGCCACCACCGGCCGCGTCGCCCAACGCGCGTCGGCTGACGGGTCCGCCTTTCGTTCGGACCCCTCAGCCGGCGCGCGTTTTCGCACGTCCGAGCCTCCCCCTCCGAGCGCGCTCGGGGACGGCGGATCCAGCACCCGGCCGCGGACACGCCGAGTCACCAGCCATGTAGGGGACGTTGTGCCCGGTTTCCTCCCCGGAACCGGAGGGCACACTGGTATCAGAGCCCGGGACATCTGCTCGGAAAGAATTCACCGAGCCGTGCAACCCGGACCGAGAACTCAACGTCTTACCTAGTGGAGGCCCTTCACGACGCGCGGAGCGCGCGGGTGCTGGGCAGCCGACGGGGAACTCCTCCGGTGCCGGATTCGGGGCCGACCATCGGAGGTTCGAGGAGCGTGGTTGGTCGGGGGACGGGCCGCGCGAGCGAAAGGGCTGGAGCGTCGCGTCGGGGGCGACGCCCCAGCCCTTTCGCACGTCCGGTCCCGGTCGCGCGGCGCCTGGCCGGGCTCGGCCGCCCGCTGCGGCCCGGTCAGCCCGAGAAGCGCGGACAGCCGGGTCGCGGCTCGTTCCGGGCGACGGAGAACACCCGGAAAACGACTGGTACCGGCGTACCAGGACGCGGATACTGGTACGCGTGTCCCATTCGATCACCTTGGCCGACTACCGCGCCGCGCTGCGCACGCCCGGAGCCACCGCACCCGTCCTGACCTCCCTGCTGGGCCGCCTGCCGATCGCGATGATCGGGCTGGCACTGCTGCTGTACGTGCAGAAGGTGACCGGCAGCTTCGCCACCGCCGGGCTCGTCTCGGCCGCCGAGCTCGTCGGCGTGGCGTGCGGCTCGGTCGTGCAGAGCAGGGTGATCGACCGGATCGGACCCACCCGGCCGATGGTCGTGATGTCCGCGGCGCTCGCGGTGTTCGTCGCCGCCGAGATCACCGCCATCGAATCCGGGGCACCGGTCGTGGTGCTCACCGCGCTCGGCTTCCTGCTGGGCGCGAGCCAGCCGACCGTGGCCCCCGCCTCCCGGGCGCTGTGGGCGCAGCTGCTGCCCGCCGGGCCGGCGCGGGACGCGGCCTACTCGTACGAGGCGATCAGCATGGAGGTCTTCTTCATCCTCGGCCCCGGCCTGGCCGGGCTGCTGGTCGCGCTGCCGTGGGCCGGTGCCGGAGTCGTCGCGGGCAGCGCCTGCATGATCGTCGGCAGCATCGGCTTCGCCTCGACGCGCGCCGCCCGCCGGTTGCGGCCGCAGGACGACTCCCGCACCTCGGGCGGGATGCTCGGGGCGCTGCGCGCGCCCGGGATGCGCACGGTGGCGCTGGCCGCGCTCGGCTTCGGCTGCCTCATCGGCTTCGTGGAGGTCGGCGTGCCCGCCTCCGCGGTCGCGGCCGGGGCGCCGAACGCGGGCGGGCTGCTGCTGAGCGCGCTGTCGGTGACCTCCGTGGTGTTCGGCGTGCTGTACGGGATGCGGCCGTGGCCGCGGCCGATGCACCTGCGGCTGCCCGCGCTGCTGCTCGGCTTCGCCGGTCTCGTCGCGCTGCTGGCGCTGCCCGGGACGCTGTGGGGGCTGTGCCTGGCGCTGCTGCTCGCCGGGTGCCTGATCACCCCGCAGTCCACGGCGCACTCGGTGGCGCTGGACCTGGCCGCGCCGGCCGGGACCGAGACGGAGGTGTTCGGCTGGGTCGTGACGGCGGTGACGCTCGGTGCGGCGGCCGGCCAGTCGATCAGCGGCCGGATCGTGGAGAGCGCCGGGCCGCCCGCCGCGTTCCTGCTCGCCGGGGTGGTCGGCGTCGTGCTGGCCGCGGGCCTGTGGGTCCGGCGCGGCACGCTGCTCCCGGTCCGCGAATCCGCCCTGGTCTGACGCGCAGGGCCTCGCTGATCGCGGGCCCCCCCCCGGGGGGGGGGGGGGGCCCCGGGGCCCGGGCGCCCCGGTCCGCCGGCGGGGGGGCGGGGGGGCCGCCCCCCCCCCCCCCCCCGGGCCCCCCCCCCCGCGCG
>NZ_JAIUKB010000032.1:4473-34208 GCF_020176785.1 Saccharopolyspora sp. 6V
CCGGGGCGGGGGGGGGCCGGCGCCCCCGGCCCCCCTACCCCCCCGTGGCCTCCCGCCCGGGCCGGCGGGCCGCGGGCCCCCCCCCCCCCGGGGGGGGGGGCCCGCGGTCAGCGTTCGCCGCGTTCCGCCAGGTAGGTCAGCTGGGCGGCGACGCTCCACGCGGCCGCTTCCCGCACCTCCGGCGGCACGTCGGCGTAGACGACCGCCACCACCTCGGCGGCGGTGACCTGCGGGCCGCGGGCGCGGACCACCTCGCGGATCTGGTCGAGCCGCTGCTCGCGGTGCGCCAGGTAGCCGTTCGCCACCTCGACCACGTCGGGCAGGTCCGGGCCGTGGCCGGGCAGCGCGGGCAGTCCGGCGGGCAGCGCCGCCAACGCCCGCAGCGAGGCCAAGTAGGAGCCCAGGTGCCCGTCCGGGTGCGCGACGACGGTGGTGCCGCGCCCCAGGATGGTGTCCCCGGTCAGCACCGCCTCCTGCCCGTCGCGCTCCGCGCGGAAGCACACCGAGTCGCGGGTGTGGCCGGGCGTGGCGAGCACGGTCAGCCGCACCCCGGAGGCCTCGACGACCTCGCCGTCGACCAGCGGGCCCGCGCCCGTGCACAGCTGCGGGTCCAGCGCCCGCACCGGCGCCCCGGCGCGCTCCGCGAGCTCCGCCGCGGACTCGGTGTGGTCGAAGTGGTGGTGCGTGAGCAGGACCAGCGACACCGGACCCTGCGCCAGGATCCGCTCCAGGTGCTCGTCCCCGGGGCCCGGGTCGACCACCACCCGGTCCGGTCCCGAGCCGAGCAGCCAGGTGTTGGTGCCGTCCAAGGTCATCGGTCCCGGGTTCGCGGCCAGCAGCACCGACGCGAACGGCGTCACCTGCCGCAGCAGGCCGTAGGAGGGGTGGGTCACCGGCCTTCCTCCTCGCCGCGGTAGCCGGGATCGCCGGGCAGCACCACGCGCCACGCGCCGTCCCGGTGTTCCAGCTGCGGGAGCACCTTGCCGAGCGGGCGCTGCACGTCCAGGGCCGCGGCGACGCTGCCGCAGGCCCCGACCTCGGACAACGTCACCCAGGTCGGCGGGAGCAGGCCGCAGCGCTGCTGCCGCCAGTCCTCCAGGGCGTCCTCCGGCGTGCTCCAGTACGCGCGGGAGGCCTCCGAGGTGACGCCGTCAGCGCGCTGCCCCTCCGGCATCGCGGCGAGGAAGAAGCGGGTGTCGTACCGGCGCGGCTCCTCCTCCGGGGTCACCCAGTTCGCCCACGGCCGCAGCAGGTCGGCGCGCAGCACCAGGCCCGCGTCGGCGAGGAACCCGGCCAGCGACAGCTCGCGGGACTCCAGCTTCGGCCGCGCGTCCGCGTACGGGCGGGTGTCGTCGACGACCGAGTCCGCGTCGGGACCGGCCAGCAGCACCCCGGATTCCTCGAAGGTCTCGCGGACCGCGGCGCACACCAGCGCCCGCGCGGTGTCCTCGGAGCACTCGAAGCGCTCGGCCCACCACCGCGGCGGCGGTCCGCTCCAGGTCACCGAGGCGTCGGCATCCCTGCGGTCCACGCCGCCGCCGGGGAACACGGTCATGCCACCGGCGAACGGCATGCCCTCGACGCGGCGCTGCAGGAACACCTCCGGCCCGCGGTCGCCGTCGCGCAGCAGCACGACGGTGGCGGCGTCCTTCGGCGTCGCGGGCGGATCGGGCCGTTCGGGCAGGACGAATCCGTCGGGCAGCGTCAGGTCCTCCGGCAAACGCACCATGCCGGTCACCTTAAGCGGAGAAGCGCGCCCGATCACCCCTGTGATCAAGATCAACAAAGGCGGTTTCCCCTGCCACCGGGCCACTTCTCCGGCCCCGAGGTCTGCGCGATGATCCGGACACGGGGACGATGACCGCATGAGCGGAGCACTTCGGGTCGGCATCGTCGGAGCGGGACCGTGGGCGAGGCGCGTGCACGCCCCCGGTGTGCACGCGCACCCCGGGATGCGGCTGGCCGCGGTGTGGTCGCGGCGCCCGGACACCGCGAAAGCGCTCGCCTACCACTACGACGCGGACGTCGCCGACGACTACGAGGCGCTGCTGGACGCCGTGGACGCCGTCGCGTTCGCCGTTCCCCCCGCGGTGCAGGGGGAACTGGCCGTGCAGGCCGCCCGCGAGGGCAAGCACCTCGTGCTGGAGAAACCGCTCGCCGGGGACGTGCCGTCCGCGGAGGCCGTGGCGGCGGCGGTGCGGCAGAGCGGCGTCGCGGCGCTGCTGGTGCTGACCCGCCGGTTCGCCCCCGAGGTCCGCGACTGGCTCACCGGGCTCGGGCACCTCGGCGGCTGGACCGGCGGTTCCGCGCAGTGGATCGCGGGCGGGCTGCTGTCCGGGGACTACGCGGCCACGCCGTGGCGGCAGGAGACCACCGGGGCGCTGCTGGACGCGGGACCGCACGCGCTGGACCTGCTGGACGCCGCGCTCGGCCGGATCACCCGGGTGCACCACGCGCGCCGGGACGAGTCGGACATGTGGCAGCTGGTGCTGGAGCACGCCAGCGGCGCCAGCAGCACCCTCACCCTGTCGCTGCGGGTGCCGGTGCAACCCGCGCTCGTCGAGTTCACCCTCTACGGCAGCAACGGGAAGTCGCAGCTCACCGGCAGGCGCACCGCGGCGCACGAGTGCTACGCGCAGCTGCTGGACGAGTTCCTGGCGATGATCCGGTCCGGCCGCACGGCGCACCCGTGCGACGTGCGGCGCGGGCTGCACCTGCAACGCGTGCTGGACGGCGTGCAGCGCGCGGCCGAGCTCTGAACCCGGCCCGGTGCACCCGCGACCGGGCCGGTCAGCGCGGGTTGTCGATGGGCGGGAACCCACCGGTCGCCGAGCCCGGCATCGTGGAGTTCCACGAGTCCTGGCCCTGCGCACCGGACTTGTTGCCGACCGGCTGCGCCTGCTGCTCGCCGGAGGACGCGGGGCCCCCGCGGTCCTGCTCGCGCTGGGCGAGCTCCTCGTGCAGCTTGCGCAGCAGGTTCCGCTCCCGGTCGGTGAGCTTGGCGTCGACCGCGGCGGGGACGCGGGTGTTCTTCCCACCGCCCTGCTGCTGCGGCAGCTCCTGCTGCCGGGCCGGGTCCTGCTGGAGGTCCTCCGGGTTCACCGGGCGCTGGCGCAGCGTCTGCTCCGCGGCGACGGGCGCTTCCTCGCGGTTCGGGCGGGGCTGTTCCGCGACCGGTTCCGGGCGGGGCTGCTGCCGAGCAGGCGGCTTCTCCTCGCGGGCGGGTTCCGGGCGCACCTGCTCGCGGACCGGTTCGGGCCGCGGCGGTTCCGGGCGGACGGGTTCGGGACGTGCCTGGTCGTGGCGTGCCGAGTCGTGGGAGGCGGTCTCAGGAACCGGGGCCTCGGCGCGTCTTCCCGGCCCCGCGGCTGGCTCACCCGGGAGATCTGCTCCACCGCCGGCCTTGCTGCCCGCGGTGGCGCGCGGTGCCCGCGCGTGGTTCGCCGCACCGTTCGGGATCGCGACCTGGGCGGCCAGGTCGAGGTGCACCCGGCGGGCCGTGGCCAGCGCGTTGCGGTGGTACGGCGGCAGGTCCATGCCGCTGGTGAACACGTCCACCGAGCAGCCCACGCCGGCGCGCCGCAGCGCCTCCAGCAGCTGGTACCCGGCGGCGGTCACCGAGCCGTCCGCGCCGACCTCGGCGAGCAGCACCCGCCGCGGCACCGCGCCGTAGGTGACGCCCGCGGGCGTGGTGCGCCAGGTGCACCACAGGGCCCGCACGCCGTGCAGGCGACCCGCGATCGGGGCCAGCGCGTCGACCAGATCGTGGTCGGTGCGGTCCTGGTCGGGGTTCTCGCTGAACCGGTGCCCTTCGTCCTGCACCGCTTCCACCACGTGCAACCGGTCCGCGGGCGCGTGCGGCGAGCCTGCCTCGTCAAGCGAGCGGCGCAGGTGGTACTGCTCCGTCGAGGTCACCGGGATCCGGCCCGCCAGCAGGCAGCCGATCAGGAACTCGGCGGCCGCGTCGAGCTGCCCGATGCCGAGCATCTCGCGAACCGAATTGACGGCGTCGTCGTCCACCCGGCCGGTCAGGGCCAGCAGGAGGTTGTGCAGGCGTTCCACCGGCCCCGCACCCTCAGCGACGTCCACCACGAATGCCTCCTTCTACGGCGCCTGCACCGGCACCGTCAGCCACGATGTTTCACGAGTTCGTCGGCGCCCGAGCACACCAGCGCCGACTCGGCGAGCGCGGCGCGGTGGTAGGCGGTCGGTTCCACCTCGGGCGGCAGCACCTCGACGCACGGCTCGGAGTCCCCGAGCGCGCGCAGGATGCGTTGCAGTTCGCTGGTGAGCTCGACGGGGTCCGCGGAACCGGTCACCAGGATGATCCGCTTGGGCCGCGTTCCCGGCAGGTGCCGCCAGGAGCTGCGGGTTTCGCGCACGCCCTGCCTGCCGCGCAGCGTGGCGCCGAGGACCAGCACCGCCGGGTCGCCCTTGTCGTCCACGTGGGACTCGGCGCGGAAGTTGTAGCGGTCCGGATCCGCGCCGGGGAGCACGGCGTGCACCACGGACGGGTCGGCACCCAGCGGCAGCAGGGCTTCGGCGAGCCTGCGGTGGTCGGCGTCGGACAGCGCGACGCGTTCCCGCAGCAGCGTCGCGGGCAGTGAGCGCGCGAGGACGTCGGCCGCCCCGCCCGCCAGCCAGTCCCGGTAGCGCCAGAGGTGCCGGTCCGGCAGCCTCCCGGCAAGTCGAAGCAGCAGCTCGTGGCACAAGAGGTCCGTTTCGCGCACCGCCACGTCGCCCCCTCCCAGCTCGTTCGCTCGTCACCCGGTGCGAGCGACCCCCGCACCCCTCATGCCGAGAGCACTCGATCGGGGTGCACTCTCTCGCGCGGAGTAGCGGAGGAGCAAGCTCGATCGATCACTCGCCGGTGTTCATACCGCCGTTCGGGTGACGGCTTGCTGATCACCCGAAGTAGCGACGCCCGAAGCGTACTGGTTGGTAGACGGGGAGCGGGCCGTACCTGGCGAGAAACGGTCCCGCCGCCGGTCGCGACGCGGTCCGGCGCCCGGACCAAGATCACCCCGCACCGGCCCGGAACGCGGAAGAGGGGGCGCGGCACCGCGACCCCTCCACGACCGACGCCCGCCCGCGGACACCGCCGCGCGGCGGAACCGGCGCTCACGCCACTTCGACGATCATCTCCACCTCGACCGGAGCTCCCACCGGGAGCTCGGCGACGCCGACCGCGGACCGGGCGTGGCTGCCCGCCTCCCCGAAGATCTCGCCGATCAGCTCCGAAGCGCCGTTGATCACTGCGGGCTGGCCGGTGAAGCCCTCCGCGGACGCCACGAAACCGACGACCTTCACGACCCGCACGATCGAGTCCAGCCCGACCAGCGCGTCCACCGCGGCCAGCGCGTTCAGCGCGCAGGTGCGGGCGTGCGCCTTCGCCGACTCCGGGTCCACCTCGGCGCCGACCTTGCCCACCGCCGCCAGCTCGCCCCCGGCGAACGGGAGCTGCCCGGAGGTGAACACCTGCGACCCGCTGCGCACCGCGGGCACGTAGGCCGCGACCGGGGTCGCGACCGCGGGCAGCTCGATGCCCAGCTCGGCCAGCCGCTGCTTCCAGGCGCCCACGATCAGGACTCCTTCGGGCGCTTCAGGTAAGCGACGTGCTGCTCACCGGTCGGACCGGGCAGGACGGAAACGAGCTCCCAGCCGTCCTCACCCCACTGGTCCAGGATCTGCTTGGTCGCGTGGGTCAACAGCGGCACGGTCGCGTACTCCCATTTGGTCATGGTCACCAGCGTAGAGACGACCGGGTGCGAGGGCGCCGCTGCCCCGCGGGCGCGTTCACCCGGGTGAGCGCGTCCGCGTCATGCCCGGCCCGCCACCGCGTCCCACCTCCGGAACGCGCCCACCGGCGGGCGGAACTACTCAGGCCGGCGGACCCCGGTCGCCGCGGCACCTGAGCACCACGCGTCCGCGCCTACGCAGAACTACCGATGTGCGACCTGGAGATGGCTGCTACGTGCGGGAGACAGCGACCCCGGACCCCACCTACGCTGATCGTGTGACCGGATGGAACGCCGAACTCAACGACGCTCGGCTGCACATCGTCAGCGGCAAGGGCGGCACCGGGAAGACCACGGTCGCCGCCGCGCTGGCGCTGGCGCTGGCGACCGGGGGCCGCCGCGTGCTGCTGGTCGAGGTCGAGGGCAGGCAGGGCATCGCGCAGCTCTTCGACACCGCGCCGCTGCCCTACGCCGAGGAGACGATCGCCGCCGCACCCGGCGGAGGTGAGCTGCGGGCGCTGGCCATCGACGCCGAACCGGCGCTGCTCGAATACCTGTCGATGTTCTACAACCTCGGCTTCGCCGGGCGCACGCTGAAGCGGATGGGCACCATCGAGTTCGCCACCACGCTCGCCCCCGGTCTCCGGGACGTGCTGTTCACCGGCAAGGTCAAGGAGTGCGTCGGGCGCACCGACGAGCACGGCCGCCACGTCTACGACGCGGTGGTGCTGGACGCGCCGCCGACCGGGCGGGTCGTGAAGTTCCTGGACGTCACCCGCGCCATGGCCGACCTGGCGAAGGTCGGGCCCATCCGCGGCCAGAGCGAGGGCGTGGTGCGGCTGCTGCACTCCGGCGACACCGCGGTGCACCTGGTGACCCTGCTGGAGGACCTGCCGGTGCGGGAGACCCTGGAGGCCGTCGCCGAGCTGGACGCGGCCGAGCTGCGCCCCGGCGCGGTGCTGCTGAACCGGGTGCGGCCCGGGCACCTGCCCGCGCGCTCGGTGGCCGCCGCCGCGGCAGGCCGGGTCGACGCCGACCGGTTGCGCACCGGACTCGAAGCGGCCGGGGTGACCGCGGACGCCGAGCTGCTGGACGCGCTCACCGAGGAGACCGTGGAGCACGCGGTGCGCTCCCGGGCCGAGCAGGAGGCCGAGGAGCGGCTCGCGGCCGCCGACCTGCCGAGCGTGCGGCTGCCCGAGCTGACCGCCGGGATCGACGTGGCCGAGCTCTACGAGCTCGCCGAGATCCTCACCGAGCACGGCGTCGGGAGGTCGCGATGACGAGGCCCGCAGCGCTCGACGTCGACGGGCTGCTCGACGATCCGGCGAACCGCGTCGTGGTCTGCTGCGGCTCCGGCGGCGTCGGCAAGACCACCACGGCCGCCGCGCTGGCGGTGCGCGCCGCTGAGCGGGGCCGCAAGACCGTGGTGCTCACCATCGATCCGGCGCGGCGGCTCGCGCAGGCGCTGGGCATGCGGGAGCTGGACAACCAGCCGCGGCAGGTGGTGCTCGACGACTTCGAGCCCACCGGCGACCTGAACGCGATGATGCTGGACATGCGGCGCACCTTCGACGACATGGTGCTCGCGCACGCGGGCGAGGAGCGGTCCAGGCAGATCCTGGAGAACCCCTTCTACCAGACGATCTCCACGTCGTTCTCCGGCACGCAGGAGTACATGGCGATGGAGAAGCTCGGCCAGCTGGCCGCCTCCGGCGAGTGGGACCTGATCGTCGTGGACACGCCGCCGAGCCGGTCCGCGCTGGACTTCCTGGACGCGCCGCAGCGGCTGTCCACGGTGCTCGACGGCCGGTTGATCAAGCTGCTGTCCTCGCCGGCGAAGGCGAGCGGCAAGGGCCTGCGGAAGATCGTCGGCGCCGGGTTCGGGATGTTCTCGAAGGCCGTGTCCACGGTGATCGGCGGCCAGCTGCTGGCCGACGCCTCCGCGTTCGTGCAGGCCTTCGACTCGACGTTCGGCGGGTTCCGGGAGCGCGCCGACCACACCTACCGGCTGCTGCGCTCCCCCGGCACGTCCTTCGTGGTGATCGCCGCGCCGGAGCCGGACGCGCTGCGCGAGGCGTCGTTCTTCGTGGAGCGGCTCACCGCCGAGGGCATGCCGCTGGCCGGGCTGGTCGCCAACCGCACCCATCCGGTGTTCGCGGAGCTGACGGGCAGCCGCGCGCTGTCGGCCGCCGAGCAGCTGGACGCCGCCGGAACATCCCCGCTGACCGCGGCGGTGCTGCGGGTGCACGCCGACCGGGTCGCGGTGGCCGACCGGGAGCGGCGGATGCTCGCCCGGTTCACCCGCGCGCACCCGGAGGTGGCGCTGGTGGGCGTGCCCGCGCTTCCCGCGGACGTGCACGATCTGGACGGCTTGCGGGAGATCGGCCGGCGACTCGCGGCGGAATAATCCAAATATTCCTGGCAGCAAGAATGCGCAATCCGGTGCTCACAATCCGTCGGATCGCCATTGCGCTGAACGAGTGAACGGGTTTCCGGGCGGCCCGAAAAAACGAGCCGCCCGGACCGTGATCACGACGGGCTAATCAGCCCACCTGGTACTCGTCGATGTCGGCGTAGTCGTCCCGAGCGGCTTCCAGAAGCTCCCGCCAGTTGCGGACTTCCGGACGGCGGCGCAACAGCGCGCGCCGCTCCCGCTCGGTCATTCCACCCCACACGCCGAACTCGATCTTGTTGTCGAGCGCCTCTCCGAGGCACTCCGTCCGCACCGGGCAGCCGAAGCAGATCATTCGCGCTTTGCGCTGCTCAGCTCCCCTGACGAACAACTGGTCCGGATTCTCATCCCGGCATGCTGCCTGAACCCGCCAGTCCCCCTGCTCGAACATAAGGCTCCCCCAGCTCCTCACTGGATCGTCGGCGACCGAATTTCGTCCGGAGCCCCCCGGCACCGGATGCCGCGGCGCATGGTGCGCCGTAACGATGCTGTCGCTGGACGTGGACGAACTTTAGAGCCTTTCGGTTCCACAACCAAACAAGGGTTGTCGCTCCGTTATCTTTGACCCTCATCACATCGGGCGGAACCGCCTGACACCGGCGTGTTGATGTCGGTAAAACCACTTAGTCTTGCCGTCGTGCGTGTCCGGGACAGCTTGCTGAAGCTCTTCGGCCTGTGTGTGCTCGCCGGAGTTCTCGTCGCCGGGATGCTCTTCCCGGCCGCCGGGGCTCTCGGAGTGGTGTCCAACCGCGCGGGTGACGCGGTGAACAACCTCTCCTCCGAGCTGATGACGCAGGACCCTCCGCTCGTGACCACGGTCACCGACCGGGCCGGGGTGCCGATCGCCTACCTCTTCGACCAGAACCGGACGCCCGCGGCGCCCGACCAGATCTCCGACCAGATGAAGGCGGCGATCACCTCGATCGAAGACCGCCGGTTCTTCGAGCACGAGGGCGTCGACTGGGCGGGCACGGTGCGCGCGGCCGTCACCAACCAGATGTCCGGCGAGATCGCCCAGGGCGGGTCCACGCTCACCCAGCAGTACGTGAAGAACTACCAGGTGCACGTGGTCGCCGCCGACGACCCGGTCAAGCAGGCCAAGGCCGTCGAGCAGACCCCGGCGCGCAAGCTGCGGGAGATCCGGATCGCGCTGCAGCTGGAGAAGCGGCTGGGCAAGCAGGAGATCCTCGCCCGCTACCTGAACGTGGTGCCGTTCGGGAACCAGACCTACGGGGTCGCCGCCGCCGCCCGCACCTACTTCAACACCACCCCGGACGAGCTGGACGTGCCGCAGTCCGCGCTGCTGGCGGGCATCGTGAACAGCCCCAGCGCGCTGAACCCGGCGACGAACCCGGACGAGGCCACGCTGCGGCGCAACATCGTCATCGACTCCATGCAGGCGCAGCACCGGATCGACCGGCGCACCGCCGACGCCGCCCGCGCCGCGCCGCTCGGGCTCGTCTCGCCGCTGAACACGCTGCCGAACAACTGCGTGGGCGCCGGGCCCGCCGACGGCTTCTTCTGCAAGTACGTCGTCGACTACCTGCAGAACGCCGGGTTCGCCGAGCAGGACCTGCGCACCGGCGGCTACACGATCCGCACCACCCTCGACCAGAAGGCCACCGACGCCGCGAAGCAGGCCGCCGAGAAGCACGTGCCGCGCGACACCAAGGGCATCGCGAACGTGATGGCCGTCGTCGAACCCGGCAAGGACAAGCACGAGGTGCGGGCGCTGGTCGCCAACCGCGACTTCGGCAACGACGCCGAACGCGGCCAGACCTCGTACCCGCTGCCCAGCGGCGTCGCGAAGTTCGGCGCCGGATCGGTCTACAAGGTGTTCACCGCCGCGGCCGCGCTGGAGAAGGGGATGGGGATCCAGAACACCATCCAGGCGCCCGGCCACTACACCTCCACCGTGTACCGCAACGGGTCGGCGCCCTACACCGTCGGCAACGCCGAAGGCGTCAACCCGGGGCCGCGGACCTTGCAGAAGGCGCTCGCGACCTCGCCGAACACCGCCTTCGTCGCACTGCAGGAACGGGTGGGGCTGGACCAGACGGTGGACATGGCGACCCGCCTCGGGATGCGGCAGACGCTGCTGCACTCGAACTTCCAGGGCGACCCGCTCGCCCCGAACGGCGCCAACGGGCCGTCGATGGCCGACGTGGTCAAGGAGAAAAAGATCGGGGCGTTCACGCTCGGCTTCGGGCCCACCAGCCCGCTGGAGCTGGCGAACGTCTCGGCGACCCTGATGAGCGGCGGCACCTGGTGCCCGCCGACGCCGGTCGACCAGATCATCGACCGCAACGGGAACCCGATCTCGATCACCGAGGATCCGTGCGAGCAAGCCGTGGACGAGGGCCTCGCGAACGCGATGGCCGTCGGCATGAGCCAGGACGACCAGGCTGGCGGCACCGCGTACGGCGCCGCGAACAGCGCGGGCTGGTCGCGGCCGATCGCGGGCAAGACGGGGACCACCGAAGCCCACCAGTCCGCCGGGTTCATCGGCGCCACCCCGCAGTTCGCCGGCTCGGTGCTCACCTTCTCCGACGGCACCAACCCGCAGGGCATCTGCGACAGCACGCCGCCGACGCTGTGCGGGGCCAACGGCGGCAACATCTACGGCGGCAAGGTCCCGGCGCGGACCTGGTTCGAAGCCATGACGAAGATCCACGAGGGCCTGCCCACGATGGAGCTCCCCGAGGTGACCGACCGCTACGAGAACGGCGGCGACGAGTTCCAGGTGCCCAACGTCGTCGGCATCAGCGCCGAGCGGGCCAAGCGCACCCTGGAGAAGGCCGGTTACAAGGTCGAGCAGCGCTCGGTCAACAGCGAACGCCGCAAGGGCTCGGTCACCAGCCAGACGCCGCGCGGCTTCGCGCTGCCCGGCGAGACGGTGACCCTGTCGGTGAGCACCGGGTACGTGCCGCCGCCGTCCACCGCGCCGACACCCTCGCCCCCCCCGCCCCCCGCGCCGGGCGAACCGGGACGGCCGCCGGGCGAGCAGCAGCCGGATCCGCCGTTCGTGCCGATCCCGCCGGGCATCTTCCCGCCCTGACCGGCTCCCTACACTCGGCTGCTGTGACGAACACGCAGGCGAGCACGCGGCGGGTGCGGTCCCGGTACCGGCTGCTGCGGGTGGACGAGGTCGAGCGGATCACGCCGCGGATGGTGCGGGTCGTGCTCGGCGGCGACGAGCTCGCCGACTTCGACAGCACCGGCAGCGACCAGCGGATCAAGCTCTGCCTGCCGCGGCCCGGGCAGCCGATGCCGCTGGGCCGCGACCGCGCCGAGGTCTTCGCGCTGCCGCGGCAGCAGCAGCCGAAGCAGCGCACGTACACGGTGCGCTGGTTCGACGCGGCGCGGCGGCGGCTCGCGATCGACCTGGTGGTGCACGACCACGACGGCCCCGGCTCGACCTGGGCCCGCGACGTGGAAAGCGGGTCGCAGGTCGTGGCCGTCGGCCCGAGCCCCTCCTACCGGCCGGACCCGGCCGCGGACCGGCTCGTGCTGGCCGGCGACGAGACGGCGCTGCCCGCGATGCTGGCGATGGTCGAGGAACTGGACGAGCGGGCCCGGGTCCGGGTGTTCGCCGAGGTCGCCGACGCGGCCGAGCACCAGGAGGTGCGCACCGCGGCGGACGTGGAGTGGACCTGGCTGCACCGGGACGGGGCCCCCGCCGGGCGGGGCTCGGTGCTCGCGGACGCGGTGCGGGCGGCGGATCTCGGGCCGCGGCCGGACGTCTGGGTGGGCGCCGAAGCCGAGGCCGTGCACGTCATCCGGGAGCACTGCCAGCAGGAGCTCGGCCTGGACCGGCGCCGGGTGTACGCCCTCGCCTACTGGCGCTACGCCACCGCCGCCTGATCGCCTGCCGTCCGACTCCTGCCGCGGTGGGGCGGGTGGTCGGCCTGGCTACGCGCTCGCTGCTCAGCGGCTTCGCCGCCGACGGGGAACGACAGGGGACCGCTGCTGTTCAGGGGGTCTGGGGTGGTGATCGGGCGGTGCCCTCCCGAGCGTCGCGGGTCCGCCACCGGTCGTAGGCTGGGCGACGTGAACAAGCTCGGTCGGATCATGCTCGCCGGCGGCGCACTGGGTGCCGCGACCTTCGGCTACGCCGCAGGTGTCGAACGAACGCACTGGACGCTGCGCCGCGCCACCGTGCCGGTGCTCGCGGAAGGCGCGCCGGAACTGCGCATCCTGCACATCTCCGACCTGCACATGATGCCGAACCAGCGGTCCAAGCAGCGCTGGGTCGCCGCCCTCGACGAGCTCGCCCCCGACCTCGTGGTCAACACCGGCGACAACCTCGCCCACCCGCAGGCGGTGCCCGCGGCGCTGCGCGCGATGGGGTCGCTGCTGGACCGGCCCGGGGTGTTCGTGTTCGGCAGCAACGACTACTACGGGCCGAAGCCGAAGAACCCGGCGCGCTACCTGCTGCCCTCGGCGAAGACAAAGCGCATCCACGGCGATCCGCTGCCGTGGCGGGACCTGCGCGCGGCGATGACCGAACGCGGCTGGACGGACGTCACGCACCGCTGGCACGACGTGAAGATCTCCGGGATCCGGATCCACGTGGCCGGACTGGACGACCCGCACCTGAAGCGGGACAAGTACTCGAAGATCGCGGGCGACCCGCCGCAGGAGGCGCAGCTGCGGCTGGGCCTGACGCACTCGCCGGAACCGCGGGTGCTGGACGCCTTCGCCGACGACGGGTACGACCTGGTGCTGGCCGGGCACACCCACGGCGGGCAGCTGCGCGTTCCCGGTTACGGCCCGATCGTGACGAACTGCGAGCTGGACCGGGCGCGGGCGCGCGGCGCGTCCACGTGGGGCGACATGCACCTGCACGTGTCGGCGGGGCTGGGCACCTCCCCGTACGCGCCGGTGCGGTTCGCCTGCCCGCCGGAGGCGACGCTGTTGACGCTGGTCCCGCGCTCGCAGGGCGCCGCGCCGAAGGCCACCGGACTGTTCGGGAACCCCCCTTCCGGGGCCCGCGCGAACATCCGCTAGACTTTGCTCAGCGGCGGACGAGCACCCGAGATGTTCGCCGTTGAGTGATCGGGGTGTGGCGCAGCTTGGGAGCGCGCTTCGTTCGGGTCGAAGAGGTCGTGGGTTCAAATCCCGCCACCCCGACAGGTAGAGGGCCTGGTCAGGACTCCAGCAGGAGTTCCGGCCAGGCCCTTTTCTCGTCTCCGGATCACCTCTTGGGAGAAGACCGGGAGACGATCTTGGTATCAGCTCTCCCGGCCGCTCCCCGCGCGCTCCTTCAGAACCTCGTCCAGAACGGTCACCGGCGACCGCGGAGACATGGCGAGCCGCGCGTCCAACGCTGTTTCCCATCCTGGCCTGGAGTACCGGTACGTGGCCGCGGTGCGCAGGGCGGGCTGCTGCCTGCTGGCTGCCGGTCGCGCCGGGCCGGACACCGCATGGTCTGCGCCCTTCCCACCGGACCCTCGTGGAGGAGTGGGGAACGCCCGCGGTGCCGGCCGATGAGCGAATCGGGCACACGGACACGTCGGTCCGGCGGCGCTACACGCAAGGTGACCACGGAGATGCGGTGCCCGTCGACACCCCGGCGGCGGGCCACGTCAGCCAGCCTGAGCCTCGGAAGACGTACGTCCGGCCGTGGCACGAACAGGGCTCCGGCTTCGCCTGGGAGACATGGTCCGCTACCTGATAGAGCAGAAGGCCGGCACCAAGGGTGGGTACGTCCACAACCGGAACCTCGGCAACGTGACCGGCACCGTGATCCAGGAAGGCGAGATCCACGGCAACATCTCGCTCTAGCCCGTTGCAGTGCGCAAATTCCGTGGCGCGCGGAGAACGGCGCGTGGGTGGGCAGGGCCGATCATGACGAGCTGGACCAGCCCTTAACCGGCTGTCCATGCAGTTTGCAGGCACCCGCACGCGATCAAGAGACGACGCCCATCACCGCCAGAATCGCGAACAGCACCAGCAGAACGACAATGGTGACGACGGCGGTGATGAGGCTCTTGATACCCACTACGGACACTCTCTTTCCATGGCTTGCGGACAGGGCGCAGCGAGATTAGAACATCCGGCCCGCCACCTCCCACCTCGATGCTGTTACAGAGCCGAACGAAGCCTGGAAGGGCAGCGGCGTGACACGCCGCCCACCGGCTGCTCGGCCTGGCCCGCGCTCAGCGCAGGCGGGCGCCGAGTTGACGCTCGCCGACTCCCCCAGGCCGCACCCGCGGTACCCGGCGGACGACGACCCGCGGCAGCACCGCACATTCCACGGCACTTCCGGCATATCGCCCGGAAAAGGACTCGACCGCTGAACTGGACGACGCTTTCAGCCGCTCCCGTTTCCGTTCACGGGAACGCCGAGGGTTTTCCCTCTACTGCGGAATCGACTCGGTCATCACCCGTTCCGGTGTTCTCGCACCCGTAGCATCAGGATGTGACGAATCCAACGGTCACTCGCAACTGAAGTCGATCCACGAGGTAGTTTTCATGCGTTTTCGCAAGAGCATCTCCGCACTCGTCCTCTGCGCCGCCGGTGCCGGTACCGCCGCGCTCGGCGCAGGTACGGCGCTCGCGGACGTCGACAAGGAATTCGGCCCGTACGACAGCATGGAGAAGTGCGGTAAAGCCGGAGAGGACCACCGCGGCGACGAAGGAATCGTCGGTTACCAGTGCGAGGAGAGGTCGGACGGCTTCTACTTGGTCGCCACTTACCGGTGACGACATTTCAAGCGTGACACCGGTGCTCGCCCACCTCGCGACGCCCATCCGCGCATTCGCGGAGCGGAACGGTCACGGGTAACGGGACCCGCGCATCCCAGCGGTGCGCCGCGCCTTTCGGAGATGCGCGACGGTGACCACCGGCGTGCTCGACCCGATCACGGACGGGGCGGCCGGGTGCTCCCCGCTACGGGGAGCACCCGGCCGGCCGTTCTCGCGTCGGAGGCCGGTTCGCGGTGCCGCCGGTCGATCAGGCGCAGGTCCAGCGGACCGGTTTCGACGGGCCCTTGAGCATCCCCGCGGTTCCGGTGAGCGCCGTTCCGTCCGGGCTGATCGAACGCGGGGCGACCTGCCAGCCGTTCATCCCGGGCAGCTGGGTCCGCTGCTCGCCGTCGACCAGAACGCCGTCCTGACCGGAGCCGGCGGGGGCGGCCCCCACGCCGCGGTCGTTGATCGCGCCCGAGCCCGCGACGGTGTCGGGCAGCGACTCGGCCGCCCCCGTGTCCAGGTTCCAGCGGATCGCGCCGTCGGGGCCGTCGCCGAACACCCACGACCCGCTGATCCCGGTCGCCTCCAGGTGCGCGTTCGGCGCGACGCCCGCGGGCCGCGGGAGCGGGGCGCCGGTGCCGTCCGGCCGCCAGACGTAGCCGACGGTCGGGGCGTCGGGGGTGTCGCCGTCGACGGTGCCGACCACCGTGCCGTCCGCCGCGACGTCGGTGGCGATGCCGCGCGGCCCGACCAGGTCGACGGGCTGGTCGGAGCCCGGCTTCCACACGACCGGGAGCTCCCCGGCCGCATCGGTGCGGAATCCGGCGATCACGCCGGAGTCGTTGATGCCGCGCGGCGTCACGTGCCCGGGCAGCACGTGGACCTCGCCGTCGCGCAGCACGTAGGGCCGCCGTTCGCCGTACTCGTCGAAGATTCCGCCGACCGCGACCCCGGCGGAGTTCACGTCGGTCAGCGCATCGGGCAGGTCGGCGGGCAGGTCCACGATCTCGCCGTCCCGCCACACCACGCCGACCTCGGTCTGCACCGGGTCGTGGCCCACGGCCCGGCCGACGGCGGTCCGCCCGTCCGCGCTGGCCCCCGCTACCCCGCCCTCGGTGGTGCCGGGCGGCAGCGGGAGTTCGCGGATCTCGCAGGCCGCGGGCGCGGCCGGTCCGGCGGCGGCCACCGCGGGGGCGGTCGCCACGACCGATCCGGCGAGCGCACCGCCCAGCCCGACGAGGCCGATCAGGGTCCTTGTTCCGAGTTCCACCACAGCTCCCTCGCGTTGTTCCACGACTCCGGGTGACGCGCGGCGGCGGTGCGGGGTTGCCCGGTCCCGGTGATCCGCCTCGGGCGAGTGGAAGGGGCGGCGCGGTGTCGGGGGCATCGGGCAGGATCGTGGGGTGAGCGAGTACCCAGACGCGAAGATTCCGCAAGAGCTGTTCGACGACGCCGAGCGGGAGGCCCGGTGGCGAGCGCGGTTCAGCGCACCTCGGGTGTCGCTGCCGGATTGGGCGCGGGAAGCGCCGGGCCGCAGCCTGTACGTCTCCAACGCCAGCGGTACCTGGGAGCTGTACGCGTGGGACCGCGAATCCGGTGCGCACCGCCAGGTCACCGACCGTCCGAACGGGACGTTCCACGGCACGCTGTCCGCCGACGGCGCTCGGGTGTGGTGGTTCGACGACACCGACGGCGACGAGTTCGGTTCCTGGGTGAGCGAGGACTTCGCCGCGGGCGGCGGGAAACCGGAACCGGCGCTGCCCGGGACGCACCCCGGCTATCCGGCCGGCTTGGAGCTCGGGCCGACGGTGACCGGGGTCGGCATGTCCACCGACGACGGGGTGACGGTGTGGGTGTCCCGCGCCGGCGGAGCCCCGGAGGTCGTCTACGAGCACGAGCAGGACGGTGGCCTGTCCGCGCTGTCCTGGGACGAGAGCCTGCTGGTGCTGTCGCACTCCGAGCACGGCGACAGCAGGCACCCGGCGCTGCGCGTGCTGCGGGTGGACGGTGCCGCGACCGTCGCGGACAAGTGGGACGGGCCGGGGAAGGGGCTGGACGCGCTGGACTTCGCGCCGGTCGCCGGAGATCCGCGGCTGCTGGTGCTGCACGAGCGGCACGGACGGGAAGAACTGCTGATCTGGGACGTGCTGGCCGACACCGAGCGGGAGATCGACCTCGGCCTGCCCGGTGAGGTGTCCGCGGACTGGTACCCGGACGGCACCGCGCTGCTGATCGCGCACACCCACCACGCGCGGACCACGATGCACCGCTACGACCTGGAGACGGGCGAGCTGGTGGAGCTGGCGACACCCGCGGGCACCGTCGGCGGCGCCTCGGTGCGCCCGGACCGCTCGGTCGAGTACTCGTGGTCGTCGGCGGCGACGCCGTCGCTGGTGCGGACGCTGCGCGCGGACGGCACCGACGAGGTGCTGCTGACCCCGCCCGGGGAGCGGCCGCCGGGGTCCGAGCCGGTGCGCGACGTGTTCGTGCCCGTCCCGCACGGCCCGAACGAGTCGGTGCACGCGCTGGTGTCCCGGCCGGAGGGCGCGGGTGACGGGCCGGTGCCGACGGTGTTCAACCTGCACGGCGGGCCGCACGCGGCGGACGAGGACCGGTTCTCCGCGTACCGGGCGGCGTGGCTGGACGCGGGCTTCGCCGTCGTCGAGATCAACTACCGGGGTTCGACCGGCTACGGCTCGGCGTGGCGGGACGCGATCGAGGGCAGGCCGGGCCTCACCGAGCTCGCCGACGTCGCGCACGTGCACGACTGGGCGGTGCGGGACGGGCTCACCACGCCCGAGCTGAGCGTGGTCGCCGGGGCGTCCTGGGGCGGCTACCTGACGCTGCTGGCGCTGGGCACCCAGCCGGAGCGGTGGGCGGGCGGTGTCGCCGGGGTGCCGGTCGCCGACTACGTCTCGGCGTACGCGGACGAGATGGAGCCGCTGCGCGCCTACGACCGGGCGCTGTTCGGCGGTTCGCCGGAGGAGGTGCCCGCGGTCTACGAGGAGTGCTCGCCGCTGACCTACGTGGACGAGGTGCGGGCGCCGGTGCTGGTGCTGGCCGGGGACAACGATCCGCGGTGCCCGATCCAGCAGATCCTGAACTACCTGGACCGGCTGGCGCAGCGGGAGGTGCCGTTCGAGTTCTACCGCTACGACGCCGGCCACGGCTCGCTGGTGGTGGCGGAGACCCTGCGCCAGGTCGCCGCGGAGATCCACTTCGCGCGCCGGGCGGTGGGCCGCGCCTGATCCGCTCCGCCCGGCCCGCCGCGCGCGGGCCGGGCGTTCAGCGGATTCCCAGCCGGTTCACGCGCGGCCACCACGGGCGCGGAGCGGATCGGTGAGCCCGGCCGGCCACGGGCGGTGCAGCCGCACGGTGGGCCGGTCGTCGGCCGCCGGGACGGGCAGCTCGCCGCTGAGCACGCGGCTCCGCGGGCGCGCGGGTTCGGCCACCCGCCCGCCGCGCAGCACCACCACTCGGTCGGCGAGCTCGGCCAGTTCCGGGTCGTGGCTGATCAGGATGGTGGTGCGGGTGCGGGACAGCTTGCGCAGCGGCGCGACCACGTTGGCCTTCGACTCGGCGTCCAGGCCGTTCGTGGGTTCGTCGAGCACCAGCACCGGGGTGCGGCGCAGCACCGCGCGGGCGATGGCGATGCGGCGGCGCTGTCCGCCGGACAGCAGCGCGCCGCGCTCGCCGAGGACCGTCTCGTAACCCTCCGGCAGGGCGCGGACGAACTCGTCGGCGTCGGCCTCCCGCGCGGCGGCGACGATCTCGGCCGGGGTGGCGTCCGGGCGGCCGAAGGCGATGTTCTCGGCGACGGTGCCGTGCAGCACGTCCGCCTCCTGCGGGACGAACGCGATCTGGTCGCGCACCACGTGCAGCGGCAGCCGGGTGAGGTCCACCCCGTCGAGCAGCACCCGCCCCGCCGCCGGGTCGTAGAAGCGCAGCAGCAGCTTCGCCAGCGTCGACTTCCCCACCCCGCTGGGCCCGGTGACCAGCACGAACTCGCCCGGCCGGATGGCCAGCCGGAAGTCGCGGAGCGCGTGCTCCGCCGCCCGCGGGTACCGGAAGGCGACGCGGTCGAACTCGACGGCGCGGCCGGGGCGCCCACCCGGCGGCAGCTGCGCGGTGCCGTCCGGGGCGTCGACCACCGCGGGCCGCGCATCGAGCAGTTCGACGAGCCGTTCCGCCCCGGCGCGGGCGGCGGTGACCGCCATCGTGATGCGGCCCAGGTCCTGCAGCGGCGGGTACAGGTAGCCGATGTAGGCGGCGAAGGCCATCAGCCCGCCGATGGTGATGCGGTCGGCGGAGATCTCCCAGACCCCGACGCCGATGACCAGCAGGATGCACACCGTCTCGACCACGGTGACCAGCGGCGCGTACGTCGAGGACAGCCGCGCCTCCACCAGCTTGGCGCGGAACCAGCGCATCGAGGCGGCGTGCAGCTTCGCGTCCTGCCGTTGCTGCTGGTTCGCGGATTGCACCAGCTCGACGTGCGAGAGGCCCTCCGCGACGGTGCTCGCGATCTCGCCGTTCGCGGCGCGCTCGGCCCGGGAGGCGTCGCGGATCCCGGCGGAGAACTTCCGGGCCACCAGCCAGAAGGCGGGCGCGAGCGCGAAGGACAGCAGCGCCAGGTCCCAGCGCAGGTACAGCGCGGCCCCCGCGTACAGCACGACGCCGAAAAGAGCGGTTCCCGTCTCCACCACTCCGGAGGCGACGAGCCTTTCCACCGATTCCACGTCACCGGACATCCGGGCGACGAGATCTCCCGTTCTCCGGCGCGCGAAGAAATCGGGCGACAATCGTTGGACGTGCGCGAAGACGTGCGCGCGCAATCGCACGAGGAATCGTTCCGCCGCGCGCGCGGAGAGGTAGGCCCCGCCGAACGAGGCGAGCGCGCCGGCCACCGCGATGCCCAGCCAGGCCGCCCCCGGCGCCCAGAAGGCGTCGAGGCTGCCCGCGGCCAGCGCGTCATCGGTGATCAGCATGAACATCCAGATCGCCGCGGTGTCGGCCAGCGCGGCGACCACCAGCAGCACCCCCGCGACCAGCAATCCGGCCCGTTCCGGGCGCAGGTGCGGGCGGAACCGGGCGAAGATCTCGCGGATCCCCGGCGCAGCGGTCATGATTCACCTCTCCAGTGCGCGATCGCGCGGAACGCCCGGAGGGGCGGCGGCGATGCGGACGCCGCCGACCCTCCGGTGCGGAGTCACTTCCGCGGCTGCTGCGGCCGGCCCGGGGCGGGCTGCTCGGGGCGCGGGAAGTGCGGGCGCTTGCCGGGAACCGGAATGGGGAATCCCATGGTGACCTCCTGGTCGATTCTCTTCTCTGATTTCGCCGGGCCGTTCGGCGCCGACATGAACGAAACTACCGGCGCAATTCGGCGGGAATCGACGCGAATGCGCTGCCAATTCCCTGGGAACGAACTGGGTGCGAACCGGAGGTTCCGCCGGGGTCGCGGATTCCCGGGAAGCGCGCGGCGGCCGCCCAGCGGGCTCCCAGCCGCGGCGGGTACGCGGGTGACCCACGTCTCGCGCGTTGTTCCGCTCAGCGCGGAATACCCGCGCGTGCAACTGCGTCATGGGGGTCATGAGCCATCTCTTCGACCCGTTGAAGCTGGGCGCCACCGAGATCCGCAACCGCGTCTGGGTGTCCCCCATGTGCCAGTACTCCGCCGTGGACGGGGTGCCGACCGATTGGCACCTGGTGCACCTCGGCCAGTTCGCCGTCGGCGGCGCCGGGCTGGTCATGGCCGAGGCCACCGCCGTCGCACCCGAAGGCCGCATCAGCGCCGCCGACACCGGGCTGTGGAACGACGAGCAGGTCACGGCCTGGCGCCGGATCACCGACTTCCTGCGCGAGCAGGGCTCCACCCCGGCCGTGCAGCTGGCGCACGCGGGCCGCAAGGCCTCCACCACGGCCCCGTGGGAGGGCGACGGCACGCTGCCCGCGGCCGACGGCGGCTGGCAGACCGTCAGCTCCACGTCGAACGCCTTCGGCGCGCTGGCCGCCCCCCGCGCGTTGACCGAGGACGAGGTCGCCGCGATCCCGCAGCAGTTCGCCGACGCCGCGCGCCGCTCCGCGGAAGCCGGGTTCGAGGTCGTCGAGCTGCACTTCGCGCACGGCTACCTGGCGCACCAGTTCTACTCGCCGCTGGTCAACGACCGCACCGACCGCTACGGCGGCGACTTCGACGGCCGGGTCCGGCTGCTGCTGGAGATCGTCGACGCGGTGCGCGAGGTGTGGCCCGCGGGACGCCCGCTGCTGGCGCGGCTGTCCGCGACGGACTGGGTCGAGGGCGGCTGGACCGGCGACGACTCCGTGCGGCTGAGCCGGCTGCTGGCCGAGCACGGCGTGGACCTCGTCGACGCCTCCACCGGCGGTGCGGTGCCCGACGCGCGGATCCCGGTCGGCTCCGGCTACCAGACCCGGTTCGCGCGGCAGATCAAGCTGGAGGCGGAGGTGCCGACCGGCGCCGTCGGCCTGATCACCTCACCGCAGCAGGCCGAGGAGGTCGTGTCCTCCGGTTCGGCGGACGCGGTGCTGCTCGGCAGGGAACTGCTGCGCGACCCGCACTGGCCGCTGCACGCCGCCGACGAGCTGCACGCCGAGAACATCTGGCCGAAGCAGTACGTGCGCGCCCGCCGCGCCTGACCGCGCCCCCGTGCCCGCCGGGCGCCGAGCTCGGCGGGGCGGGCGGCCCCTCATCGCACGTGGTTCGGCCCGGCGCCCGCTCCGTTCGAGCGAGCACCGGGCCGGGCCGTGCGGGTGGTCAGGACTCCGCGAGCTGGGCCTGCCACATCCAGTGCGACTTCTCCAGCTCCTGCGCGATCGCGATCAGCAGGTCCTGGCTCACCAGGTCGGTCTTGTCCGTCTCGTCGATCCGGCCGCGCAACCGGCGGATGACCGTCGCCAGCGCGTCGACGATGGCGGCGATGACCTCCTTGTCGGAGCGCCAACCGGCCTCGAAGCGCGGCACCCCGGAGGCCTCGGCCACGGTCGACGCCCGGCCGTCCGGGGAGACGCCCAGCGCGGAGGCGCGCTCCGCGACGTCGTCGGCGAAGCCGCGCGCGACCGAGACCAGCTCGTCCAGCTGGAGGTGCACGTCGCGGAAGAAGCGGCCGACGACGTTCCAATGGGCCTGCTTCGCCACGAGGTGCAGGTCGATCATGTCCAGCAGGGTCCCCTGCAAGGCCTTGCCGGTGATGTCCTGGTCGGAGTCGCCGAGCGGGCTGGAGATCGGGGACTTGGTGGCGGTCATCGCGTACCTCCTCGCACCGGGTGCGCAGTCGGTTCGGGCATGTCCCCCGGTGGTTACCCGCCGAGCCCGCCCGATAATCACCGATCGGCGGTGCGGAGTCAGGAGCGGCGCTGTTCGGCGAACTCGACCAGCTGGGTGCCGATGGTGCGCAACGTGCTCCCCAGCTTCGGGTCGGAGCAGGTCCCGTCCGGTTCGAACCGGGCCTCCGATGAGTTGACCGCGGCGCCGAGCGGCGTCGGCCAGCCGCGCAGCGAGTGCACCACCGAGCGCAGCGCCTGCAGCGTGGTCACCGCCGCCTGCCAGCCGTACGCGGCGCCGACGCAGCCGACGGCCCGGCCGTCCAGGTAGGGGCGCTCGTCGGCGCGGAGGTCCTCCGCGTAGTCCAGCGCGTTCTTGATCAGGCCGGAGATGGTGCCGTGGTAGCCGGGCGAGGACAGCACCACCCCGTCCGCCCCGCGCAGCGCGGCGACGAGCTCCCGCGCGGCCTCGGTGCGGTCGGTGAAGTGCGGGTCGTAGAACGGCAGCACCAGGTTCTCGCCGCCGATGGCGCGCACCTCGGCGCCCGCCTCGCGCGCCCCGGCGAGAACGGCGTGCATCGCGCGCTCGGACTGGGAGTCCGGGCGCACCGAACCGCCGATCCCCACCACGGTCACGGTCATCTTCGGATCCTTTCATCGGGGGCCGGCGGTGTCCTGCGGTCGCAGCCGGACGTCGATCACGCTACGACCTCCAGATAACTCGAAGTCAAAGGTCCGCGGCAGTGTCCCGGGTCACGACTACCTGCTAGTAGCCTCCCGGGCACGGTCCGTCCTCGGGAGGTCTTGCCATGTCGAAAGCCGTCGAACTGATCTCGCCCCGGCTGCGCGCGCACGTGCTCGGCGCCGGGTTGCACGCCGCGTTCGCGCTGCCGCGGCCGCTGCGCAGGCTCATCGCGGGAGCGCCGCGGCGGATCGACGGCCAGGAGCTCGCGCTCGACGCCCAGCTGCTGCTGAAAATGCAAGCGCTCACCGGCAGCACCCAGCTCACCAACGGCGACGCCGCCGGGTCCCGGGCGCTGATGGCGGAGTCCACCGCCATCGTCGACCGGGCACCGCTGCCCGGCGTCGCGGTCGGCGAGCGCACCATCCCCACCCCGGACGGCGAGCTCGCGGCGCGGCTGTACCGGCCGCAGTCGCTCACCGAGCACAGCCCGCTGCTGGTGTTCTTCCACGGCGGCGGCTGGGTCATCGGCGACCTGGACAGCCACGACGACCTGTGCCGCTACTTCGCGAAGGCCGCCGGGGTGCGAGTGCTCTCGGTCGGCTACCGGCTCGCACCGGAGGACCCGTTCCCGGCGGCGTTCGACGACGCGATGGCCGCGTTCCGGTACGCGGTGGAGCGGGCCGAGGAGCTCGGCACCCAGCCGGACCGGATCGCGGTCGGCGGGGACAGCGCGGGCGGCAACCTGGCCGCCGCCGTCTCGTACCACGCGACGCGGGCCGGGGGGCCGAAGCCGGCGTTCCAGCTGCTGATGTACCCGGCGCTGGACGCGACGGTGCGGCGGCGCTCCCGGGACCTGTTCAGCAGCGGGCTGCTGCTGTCCGACTCGGACATCACCTGGTTCCTCGACCAGTACGCGGCCCCCGGCACCGACCGCACCGACCTGCGGCTGTCGGTGCTGCTGGCGGACGACCTGAGCGGCCTGCCGCCCGCGCACGTGGTCACCGCCGGGTTCGACCCGCTGCGCGACGACGGCGAGGAGTACGCGCGGCGGCTCGCCGAAGCGGGCGTGCCGGTGGTGGCGCGGCGCTTCGAGGACCTGATCCACGGGTTCGGCAACGTGCGGCAGGCGGGCACCCGGTTCAACGAGGCGCTGAGCGAGATCGCGGGCACCCTCCGCGCCGGGCTGGCCCTCGGCGGCAAGGCCTGAGCTCGACGGCCCGTCCGGGTTCCCGGGCGGGCCGTTCCGCGGGCCGCGGACCGCCGCGGCACCGGTCGCGCGGTCGGATCCGGCGTGGTCAGGAGTCGAGGATCCCGCGGAGCCGGGCCAGCAGGTCCTCCCGGGAGGACGCGCCCAGGCGCTGCTTGATCCGTCCGATGTGGTGCTCCACCGTCTTCGCCGAGATGAACAGCCGCTTGCCGACCTGCTTGTAGGTGAGCCCGGACAGCACCAGCTCCGCGACCTCCCGCTCGCGTTCGCTGAGCACGCCGTCGCCGGACTCGCCGATGGCGCGCGGGCGGGCCGGTTTGCCCTGCAGCGAGCGGGCGCACTCCAGCAGCCCGAGCATCGTGGGCCGGTCCGCGGTGCGCAGCGCCGCCTGCCCGGCGAGCCGGGCCCCGTCCCAGGTGAGCCCGGCCGCGTGCAGCCCGCGGGCCGCCTGCTCGGCCTGCTCGCGGTCGACCGCTCCGGTGAGCACGTCCTGCCAGGTGCGGGCGGCCGCGGCCATCGCCGCGGACATCGGGTTGTGCCCGGACATCCCCTCCAGCGCGGCCACGTGGGTGCGCACGGTCGCGGCGTCCTCGCTGACCACGGCCGCCTGGAGGCACTTCCAGCGCAGCAGCCCGGTCCACAGCGGCGGGTCGCCGAGCTCGCCGAGCAGGGCGAACGCGGCGTCCAGGTGCGGCTCGACCCAGTCCTGGTCGTGCAGCCGCGCGCAGGACACGGCGAGTTCGCCGAGCGCCAGCAGCCCGAACAGGTCCGCCGGGTGCTCGGCGATGGCCTGCCGGGCGCGGCCGCGGACGGCGTTCAGCGCGGCGGTGTCGTTGTCCCGGTTCGCGATGCCCGCTTCGATCGCGGTGGCCAGCAGCCGGTCCCGCGCCTGCAACGCGTCGGGGGCGGGCGCGGCGGCGTCCAGCGCGGCCCGCGCGCCGAGGGTGTCGCCGCGGGCCAGCGGGATCCACGCGGCGAGCAGCCGGTGCCGCACGGCGAGCATCGGCCCGCCGCTGCCCGCTTCGATGGCGCGCCCCACCACGGAGGCGGCGACGTCGAGCTCGCCGCAGTGCAGCGCGGCGAGGGTGGCGATCGCGGCCGGCGTGTCCGGCACCAGCGCGGCACCGCCGACCGGTTCGGCCAGCGACGCCGACCGGGTCAGCAGGGACAGCGCGGTGACCGGGTTGCCGGTGATCGATTCGCGGATCCCGTCGACGAGCTGGTCGGAGGAACCGGACAGCGAGGTCGGCGGCCCCGGGTCGGGCACCGTCCGCAGCAGCTGCTCGGCTTCGGCGAGCCGTCCGGTGCCGATCAGCGACACGGCCGCGTAGGCGCGGTCGCCGGGCCAGCGCAGGTGCTCGGCGGACCAGCGGCACAGCTGCGCGGAGCGGGCCGGCAGTCCGCGGTGGGCGAGCACGCTGGCCGCGACCTGCACGCCCAGCGCCCGGTCCGGGACGGTCTCGTCCACGATCACCGCGTCGGCGAGCCGCAGCGCCTCGTCGAAGTGCCCGGCGATCGCGGCGGCCTTGGCGCGGCGCGCGGCGAGCCGGACGGGCGGGGTTCCGGCGGAGACGGCGGCGTCGAAGAACCGCGAGGACAGCTCCGGCGCCTGCTCGGCCGCTTCCACCCCGGCCTGCTCGTAGGCCTCGGCCATCGTCGGGTCCGCGGCCGAGGTCGTCTCCGAGTCGAGGAACGGGCGCAGCAGCCCCAGCACCGGCCGGCCGCGGTCGAGCTGCACCCGCACCAGCCTGCGGGCGATCGCGATCCGCTCGTCGACGGGTGTGAGCAGCTGCGCCGCGCGGCGCGCCAGCGGCAGCAGCTCGCCCGCCCCGTCGGTGAGCCCGCTGGCGCGGATCGCGGACAGCGCGGGCACCACGTCGGCCGGGTCGAGCGCCAGCAGCCAGGCCAGCACGTCGGGGTGCGGGGCGGCGCCGACGGCGACGGCGCTCGCGCACCGGCCGCCGACCTCGCCCAGGGCGGCGAGCTCGTGCTGGACGTGCTCGACGATGCGGGACGGCACCGAGGTCGGCGTGAGGTGCTGCGGGCTGGTGTCGGCGAGCACGCCCTCCACCAGCCGCGGGACCCCGCCGGTCTGCGCGAGCAGCCGGTCGATCCACTCGGCGGGCGGCGCGGTGCCGAGGCCGCGTTCGACGCGGGCGGCGAGGTCGGCGGCGGTGTACCCGGACAGCACGACGGGCGGTCCGGAGCGGTCCAGGACGTGCACGAGTTCGGCGAGCTCCGCGCCGCGCGGCCCCGGCCGGTAGGCGACCACCAGCCGCGCCCGCGGGTCGGCGGCGAGCTCGCGCGCGGCGCGCAGCGCGGCGTCGTCGAGCAGGTGCGCGTCGTCGAGCAGCACGGCGGTGCTCGCGGGGTCGGCGCGGCGGACGTCCCGCTCGACCGGCACGCCGGCGGCCCGGTAGGCGTCGGCGAGCTCGTCGAGCAGCGCGGTCTTGCCCGCACCGCCGGCGGCCTGGATCCCGACCTGCACCGGTTCGGCGGGCGCTGCCGCGACGGACTCCCACAACCGGACGGCGCGGGGCCCGGTCACCAGGTCTGGGGCGGTGGCTGTCCGGTGGTTCACAGGAGTCCTCGGTTCACGGAGACCTCGATTCGCGGGTCACTCGGCGGGATCACTCTTGGGGTGGGAGTGGGTTTCGTCAACGCTGCTGGGTCTGGACGGGGCTGGTCGGGGTCTGCCCGCCGAACCCCTGCACGATGGTCAGCACCAGGCCGCCGATGATCAGCAGCGCGGCCGCGCCCAGTTTCAGGATCTTGAGCAACCGCTGCCGGTCTTCGTCCGGCGGTTCCAGGTACATCGGTTCGACCTGCACCGGCGGCCGCGGTGGTTCTTCGCGCTCGGGTTCGCCGTCGATGACGTCGAGCCCGCCGGATCCGGGGCCTTCGACGCGGACGAGCACGCTGGTCTCGGCGGCGGACTCACCGCGGTCGCTGACCGCGGACAGCACGCCGACGGCGGAGGCCGCCGCGCCGCGGGCCGCGACGAGTTCCGGTGCCGCGTCCACCTGCGGGGCGCGTTCGAGCCGTTCGGCGACGAGCTGCTTGACCAGCGGGGTGCGCGCGGTTCCACCGGCGAGCACGAGCGCGGCCAGGTCCTCCGGCGCCACCGCCGCGGACTGCACGGCCTGCAGCAGCAGCTCCGGCACCCGTTCCAGGTGCGACCGGACGAGCTGCTCGTAGCGGGGGCGGGACAGGGCGAAGTCGGTGCGCAGCCCGGGAAGTTCGATGCGGACGGTGGTGCCCGGGTGGTAGGACAGCGCTTCCTTGCCGCGGGCGCAGTCGCCCCGCAACGCGACCAGCGCGGCCCGGTGCGCCGGGTCGGACGCGTCGAGCCCGTCGAGCTGGGGGCCGAACTCCGCCAGCAGGTGGGAGAAGATCTCGTCGTCGAGGTCCTGCCCGCTGGGATGCCCGGTGTCCAAGGTGGACCCGACCACGTCGAAACCGGGGCTGCGGCGGCGCAGCACGGTCGCGTCGAAGCCGGTGCCGCCGATGTCGGCGACGGCGACCGCGTCCTGCTCGGCGACCTGCTGCCTGCTGGCGTAGTCGACGGCGACGGCGACCGGTTCGGGCACCAGCGTCACGTCCCGCAGGCCGAGCGCGGCGAGCGCCTGGCGCACCAGGTGGGCGCGGAACGGCCCCCAGGTGGCGCTGTGCGCGAGGGTGATGTGCTCGGCCGGGTGGCCGAGCTGGTGGGCGACGGTGTCGGCGACCCATTCGACGACGGCCGCGACGAGCGCCTGCGCGGAGATGAACTCGCTGCCGACCAGCAGCGGCGCCTCGTCCCCGACCTGGCGGGTGAACCCTCGGACGACCCACTCGTGGTGGGTCAGCTCCTGCTTGCTCGCCTGCTCGCCTGCGACGAACGACCCGTCCTGGACCCGGCACAGCACGGTGGGGACGGTGTGCCCGGCGGAACCGAGCGGCAGCGGGGTGGCCGCACCCCACCTGCCGCCGTCGCGCCGCGCGATGGCGGCGGAGGTGGCCGTGGCCCCCACGTGGATCCCCAGGACGTAAGGCATGCAACCCCTTCCTGCGATCGCCTTCCGGGGTCATCTGGCGGTACCGGGCGCACGACCGGGGAAGTCCGGATCACACGGTCGGGTGACCACCCGATGACGCTCAGGGCGGTGACAATTTAGCGCGTGCTCGATCACGGAGTGCTGACGGATCCCCCTATGGGTCCCCTAGTCGAGTCAGGACCGCACCCCCTAACAGTGCCCCCAATCACTAGGAGTCGTACCCGATGGCTGCGGGCACGCCCCGCAGTAGCGTGCTCGCTGGGAGTGAGGGATCGGGCACGACCTTCACTCGGTCACACGTAACCGAGTTCCGCTGAGCCAGGAGAAAGCAGTCATGACCCACTCTCAGCCGGATGATGCCCCGGGCCGTACCGAGCCCCCCACTGCCACCCCGGGGGCGCACGACGCGCCCGGCCAGCCGGACGCACCGACGCTGTACGAGTTCCTCACGAGGCTCGTGACCAGCCCGGACGCCCAGGCTGCCTTCGACGCCGATCCGCGCGCCACGCTGGATCACGCCGGACTCGGGGACATGAGCGCGACGGACGTGCTGCACGCATCGTCGCTGGTGCTCGACTACGCGCCGGTCGAGATCGCGGACGAATACGGCCGCTCACTGCAGAGCAGCGTCGAGAAGTTCGCCGCGAGCACCCAGCACGTCGCGATCAACGAATTGCATCCCGCACAGCCACACGAGCAGGAAGTTACGGAACTCAGCATGCTGCCTCCGCACAACACCCCCGCCCCTGCCCCCGGCGACGACGCCGAGCAGCACATCCACGACGAGACCAACGTCAACATCGAGCAGACCGACTCGCACAACCTGGTCAACGTGCACGACGTGCTCAGCGGCAACGAGATCCTGAGCGGCAACGAGGTCAACGTCGGCAACGTCGTCGGTGACACCACCTCCACCGCGGTCGCGGGCGGCGACAGCATCGTCGGCACCGTCGGCGACGTCGCGTTCGGCGCCGTCAGCCAGGTCACCAACACCGTCGACAACACCGTCAGCACGGTCGGCGGCGTGGCCGGTGGCGCCACCTCCGACCTGCCGGTCGTCGACGACCTGACCGGCGCGCTGCCGGCCGGCGGCGACGCCGCCTCGGTCGACGCGGGCGCGCTGTCCGGTGTCGCCGGTGGCGCCCTGGACACCGTGGGCGACGTGGCCTCCGACGTGCCGGTCGCCGGTGACATCGCGGGCCCGGCCGTCGACACCGTCGGTGGCGTGGCCGGTGGCGCCGTGGGCACCGTCGAGGGTGTCGCGGGCGGCGCTGTGGACACCGTCGGCGGCATCGCCGGTGGCGCCGTGGCCGGCCCGGTGGGCGACGTGGCCTCCGCGCTGCCCGCCCCGGCCGACCTGCCGGTCGTCGGTGACGTGGCCGAGTCCCTCCCCGTCGAGGACGTCGCCTCCCACCTGCCGGCCCCGAGCGACCTGCCGGTCGTCGGCGACATCGCCGGCCCGGCCGTCGAGGACGTCGCCGGTGCGGCCACCTCGGCCCTGCCGCTGGACGGCCTGCTCTGATCCGACCTCCGGTCTGATCAAGGCGAAATGCCCTGAAAGCCGGGGGGGGGGGGGGGGGGCGCGCCCCCGGGTCAGCTGCTCTTCGGCATCAGGATCCACAGGACGATGTAGACGATGACC
>NZ_JAIUKB010000033.1:0-32267 GCF_020176785.1 Saccharopolyspora sp. 6V
CCGGGGGGTGCCGCCGAACCCCAGCCCAAACCCCCCAACCCCCCCACCAACCAACAACCCAACCCCCCCCCCCCCCCCCCCCAACCCAACAACCCCCCCCCCCCCCCCCCCCCCCCCCCCCCCCACCCCCCCCCCCCCCCCCCCCCCCCGCCGGCCCCCCCCCCCCCCCCCCCCCCCCGGCTTTCGCATTACCACACCACAGTCCTGACACAAGTCACCCGCTCGGGTTTTCCTTTCGCTGTGTAACGGTCCACAATCGCTGCTGTGATCGAGACGGCGATGGTGGAACTGATCGATCGCGCGACCGCGGAATGCGCCGAGCAGCAGCGCCCCGACCTGCACAACCGGCTGCGCCAAATCCGGACGCGCGTTCTGGATCCCGCCCAGCTGGTGCTGGTCGTGGGCGAACCGAAGCAGGGCAAGAGCGAACTGATCAACGCGTTGGTCAACGCATCGGTGTGCGACTCCGGCGACGACGTGACCACGCTCGTGCCCACCCTCGTGCGGCACTCCGACCACCCGACCGCCCAGGTCGTCGAGCAGGAACCCGCCGGCGGGCCCGCCGCCCTCGACCGGTTCCCCGTCCCCGTCGAGCAGGTGCGGGAACGCATCGGGCAGGCCATCGGCAACGGCCGCCCCGTCAGCCGCGGCGAGGTCGGCATCCCCCGCGCCGTGCTCAAGGACGGTCTGGTGCTGATGGACACGCCCGGCTTCGGCGCCACCTCCAGCACCCTCACCGCCCGCACCCTCGGCGTCGTCGCGGAAGCGGACGTGCTGCTCATCGTCTCGGACGCCACCCAGGAGCTCACCCACAACGAGCTGACCTTCCTGAAGAAGGTCGCCAAGCTGTGCCCGAACGTGGCGCTCGTGCAGCCGAAGACCGACGTCACCCCGCACTGGCGGAAGGTCGTCGAGGTCAACCAGCGGCACCTCGCCGGAGCCGGGATCAACGCCAAGATCTTCCCGGTGTCCTCCACGATCCGGATGCAGGCGATGCACGCGAAGGACGCCGCGCTCAACGCCGAATCCGGCTTCCCGCAGCTGGTCGAATACCTGCGCGGCGAAGCGCTCGGCAAGCACGACCAGCTCACCCGCAGGCTCGTCGCGCAGAACGTCGCCGACGCCGTCGACGAACTCAGCGAAGCGCTGAAGACCGAACTCGCCGGGCAGAGTCCGCGCACCGCCGCGCAAACATTGATCGAACTGGAAACGGCGCAGCGGCGTTCCGAAGATCTGCGCCGGATCACCGGCCGCTGGCAGAAGGCGCTCAGCGACGGGATCGGCGAACTGTTCGCCGACATCGAATTCGACTTCCGGGAACGGACCTGGGCGATCACCACCCAGATCGGCGAAACCCTGGAGGAGGCCGACCCGGTGCCCGTCTGGGACGACTTCGCCGGCTGGCTCGACGGCGCGCTGCTGACCGCCATCGAGGAGAACTTCAGCTGGCTGGACAGCCGCCGCGAGCAGCTCCGCGACCGGATCACCGACGAGTTCCTGCGCGAGTACCCGGGCTCCCGGCCGCACATCGAGCAGGCACCGCTGCCGGACCCGTTCGACCAGGTCGCCCCGCTCAAGCAGCCCAGCAACGGCACCTACAAGCGGTTCGACCAGGTGCTGACGGGGCTGCGCGGCTCCTACGGCGGCGTGCTCATGTTCGGCCTGATCACCAGCCAGCTCGGGTTGGGGCTGCTGAACGTCGTGACCATCTGCTCGGGCCTGGTGCTGGGCAGCCGGAGCCTCGGCGAGGAGAAGGACGCCCGGCTGCGCCGCCGCCAGGCCGAGGCCAAGACCACCGCGCAGCGCTACGTGGAGAACGTGGTGTTCCACGTCAACAAGGACGCCAAGGACGTCATCCGGGCCACCCACCGCGCGCTGCACCAGCACTTCACCCAGCTCACCGAGGAAGCCCAGATGGAGATCAGCCGAGCCATCCAGGAGATCAAGCGCGTCGCCGAGCGCAGCGCCGTGGACCGCGAGGACCGGGCGCGCGAGATCCGCCGCAAGCTGGAGGAGCTGGCGCTGCTGCGCAGGCGGGCCGGGATGCTGACCGCGAACCGCATCAGCGCGGCATGAGCACACCCGACCAGCCCCGGAGCGACCTGCTGGAGCGCTCCCGCGCCCTGCTCATCCGCACCATGACGTTCTACCGGGACGACCCGCGCACTTCGGCGTGGCTGCGGGGCCGGTTGGAGCGGCTGGACCAGCCGCTGCGCATCGCCGTCAGCGGCCGAGTCGGCTCCGGCAAGTCCACGCTGATCAACGCGCTGGTCGGGCAGGTGCTCGCGCCGACCGCCGCCGAGGAGAGCACCCAGGTCAACACCTTCTACCAGTACGGGCCGGAGCCGCGGATCACCGTGCACACCCCGCACGGCGCGGTGCAGAACGTGCCGGTGACGACGCTGGACCCGGCGACCATCCGCGACCTGCAGCGCTGGCGGCCGGACGAGGTGTCGCGGCTGGTGATCGAAGCGCCCTCCCCCGGATTGCAGGCGATCACGCTGATCGAGACGCCCGGGGTGTCGTCCTCGGCGGTGCAGGACACCGGGCGCTCGGCGCTCGCGCAGATCCTCTCCGAGGCGGACGCGGTGCTGTACCTGACCCGCTACCCGCAGCAGACCGACGTGCAGTTCCTGCAATCGGTGCACGAGCTGCAGCTGGCGCGGCGCGCTCCGATCAACACGATCATCACGCTGTCCCGCGCCGACGAGACCGGCAACGGCGGCGGTGGCGCGGTCGCCGCGGCCGAGCGGATCGCGCTGCGCTGGCGGGACGACCCGGTGGTGCGGTCGTTCACCCAGTACGCGATCCCGGTGATCGGGCTGCTGGGACAGGCCGCGGTCACGCTCACCGCGGAGGACTTCGCCGCGCTGGTGCGGTTGCGGCAGCTCCCGGAGAAGGCGCTGGAGACGCTGCTGCTGTCCTCGGACCGGTTCGCGAACAACCCCACGCCGGAATCGGTGCCGCCGAGTGCGCGCCAGGACCTGATGGACCGCTTCGGCCGGTTCGGGCTGGCGCAGGCGCTGACCGCGCTCGGCGAGGGGATCACCGACCAGAAGAAGCTGAGCGCCGTGCTCCTGGAGGCCAGCAGGCTCAACGACCTGCAGGAAGCGGTGCACCAGCAGTTCGTCGAGCGGCAGGACGTGCTGCGCGCCCGGTCCGCGCTGCTCGCGGTGGACATGGTGCTGCGCGCCAACCCGCGGCCCGGGGTGGCGCAGCTGCACGGCGAGTTCGAGCGGCTGCTGGCGAACGCGCCGGAGTGGGAGGAGATGCGGCTGCTGTCGGCGTTGCAGTCGGGTCAGCTGAGCTTCCCGCGGCCGCTGCAGAACGAGGCGCGGCGGCTGCTCGGCGCGCACGGCCCGAGCGCGGCCGCCCGGCTCGGCCAGGAACCGGACACCCTGGAAGCGATCCTGGCGGACGAGGCGGGGGCGGCGCTGGCGCGCTGGCGGGACCAGGCGGTGAACCCGTTGCACGACCGCGCGCACCGGGACGCCGTGCGGGTGGTGCTGCGCAGCTGCGAACGGCTCATCGCCTCGCGCATGCACCGCTGAGCACCCGGCTCCGGACCCCGTCGAGCGCTGGAACGCACCGGGAGCCCGGCCCCGGTCCAGGCCCGGGAACCCGGGCCTGGACCTTGTGGTGGGATGCCGCAGTCAGCGGCGAGGGGCGGTTCGGTCGCCCCGGTCGGTGCCGGCGAGCCGGTCCTCGCCGGTGGGGTCCGCGTCCGGACGGCAGTCCGGGCACAGCCCCCAGAACACGATCTCGGCCTCGTCCACCGCGAACCCGGCCGGATCGACCGGGTCGAGGCAGGGCGCGGCGCCGAGCGCGCAGTCGACGTCCTCGGTCCGCCCGCACGCCCGGCACACCAGGTGGTGGTGGTTGTCGGCGGTCCGGGACTCGAACCGGGCGGGATGCCCGGCCGGCTCGATCCGCCGCAGCAGCCCGGCGTCGGTGCAGGCGTGCAGCACGTCGTAGACGGCCTGGGTGGAGACCGAGCCCAGTTCCGGCCGCACCGCGTTCGCCGCCTGGTCGGCGGTCGAGTGCGGGTGACCGGCCAGCCAGCGCAGCACCGCGATCCGCGGCCGGGTGGCCCGCAGCCCGCTGGCGCGCAACCGCTCGCGGAGGCGGGCCGAGTGCCCGTCCGCGTGGTCGACGCCCCTGGTCGCGGGGCCGCTGCGCTGGTTCATGGCCCCACCATTGTGCCACGAAAAAACTGGAACGAGTCAAAAGAGCCCCGTCCGGCCCAGCGGTGCCCGATCGCCCCGCCCGCGCCCGTGGTCGAACGGGCCGCGCGGGGCCCGATCACAGGTCGAGTTCGCGGAGGGTGCCGTGCAGCCGGTCGATCAGGGGGCGGCGGCGGGCCAGCAGCGCCGCGGCCTCCGGGTCGGGGTGCGCGGTCCGCTCCGGCCGCACCAGGCGGGCCGCGTGCTGCAACGAGTCGAGCTCGCCGAGCGCCCGCCAGCCCAGCAGCACCGCTCCCAGCCCGGAGCCGCCGCTGCTGTCGGTGAGTTCCAGGTCCATGTCCAGCGCCGCCGCGATCGCCGCCGACCACACCTCGCTGCGGAACCCGCCGCCGGTGGCCCGCACCGCGCGCACCTCGGCGCCCGCGTCGAGCACCGCCTCCTTCACCAGCGCCAGCTGCTGCGCCACGCCCTCCACGACGGCCCGGGTGATCTCGGCGCGGCCGTGCGAGCGGCGCAGGCCCACCAGCGCACCGGTCAGCCCCGCCTCCCACCACGGCGCCCGCTCCCCCAGCAGGTAGGGCAGCGCGAGCAGCCCGTCGGCACCGGGCGGCACCGCCAGCGCCTCGTCGAGGAGGTCGGCGACGTCCACGCCGAACGCCTCCGCGGCCCACTGCCCGACGACGGCGCCGTTGCTCACCGCACCGCCGATCACCCACAGCCCGTCGGCGAGGGCGTAGCTGAACGTGCGGCACCCCGCGTCCACGCCGGGCCGGTCCCGCACCACGCGCAGCGCCCCGCTGGTGCCCAGCGACAAGCCGGCCACGCCCGGGCTGATCGCCCCGGTGCCGAGGTTCCCCAGCGGCCCGTCCCCGCCGCCCAGGGCCACCGGCAGCCCCGACGGCAACCCGGTGGCCGCCGCCATCGACGCGGTCAGCGGCAGCACGTCCGTCGGCGCGAGGATCCGCGGCAGCTGCTCGGCGCGGACCCCTGCCACCTCCAGCGCCGGGCCGTACCAGTCGAGCGCGTGCACGTCCTGCAACCCGCTGCCGGAGGCCAGCGAGGAATCGGTGGTGAACCCGTCGGCGAACGCGCCGAACACGTAGTCCTTCAACGCGCACCAGCGCTCGACGCCGCGCACCAGGTCCGGCCGCTCCCCGGTCAGCCAGGCGAGCTTCACCATCACCGATTGGGTGTGCACCGGCGTGCCGGTGGCGCGGTGCAGCTCGGCGGCGGACGGGTCGGCGCGCAGCCGCACCGCGACGTCCGCGGCGCGGGTGTCGGCCCAGTTGAACGCGGGGGTGGCGGGTTCTCCCGCCGAGTCGAGGCCGACGAGGGTGTGCATGGCGGTGCTGAACGACAGCCCGCGCACCTCGTGCCCGTGCTCGCGGGCCCAGCTCGCGCAGTCGGTGAGCGCCCGCACGGCGGCGTCGCGCACCTGCCGCGGGTCCTGCGTCGCCTCGCCGGTCTCCTCGGTGCGCAGCGGGTAGCCGCGCTCGGTCCGGTGCAGCACCTCCGCGTCCGCGGTGGCGGCCACCACCTTCGTCGCCGTGGTGCCGAGATCGATGCCAAGGACGACGGGTGCGGGGCTCATGCCCCCAACCTAACCGGGCGCGGTGGCGGGTCCCCGCGTGCCGGTCAGCGGCCCGGCGCGCGGACCACGAGGGAGGCGAGGTCGATGCCGATCTCGAACGGCTCAACGGTTTTGAACATCCCACCCCCTTCGAACTGGGGCTCGTATCCGCCGTCGCACAGCCGAAGTGCGGTGAGCGTCACCGAATCGTCGATCTCGATGATCCAGTAATGCGGAATACCCGCCTGGGCGTACTCCTGCACCTTCACCAACCTGTCGATACGCCCGGACCCGGGTGACACGACCTCGACGGCGAGCACGACATCGGCGGCGATCAGCCGGTTCGGATTCGCGTCGAAGGCCTGCGTGGACGCCATGATCACATCCGGAATCCGGACCGTCGCAGGGAAGCCGCCGCCGATCACGACTTCCACATCCGGCAGCACCTCCCATTTCACCGGGAGTTGCGCGTCCAAGATCGCCGTCAGGCGTTTGATGACACGCTGGTGGACGGCCGCTGCTTTCGGGGACACCTGGAGGACGCCTTCCTGGAGCTCGTAGCGCCGCGAGTTGTCCTCGGGGAGCTCGTCGAACTCCGCCAGCGTCAGCAGGTGGTCGGGCCAACTCATCACGGACATACCTCCGGAATCGGCACGTTCGAACAGCAGCTCGACCGGGTATCCCTGAAGATCACCAGGCCGGGTGGTGGGCGCCACCCGCTCGTGAGAGTAGAAGGGCGCCTCCCTCCCGGCCAAGAGGAAGGCGCCCGTCAGCGAGCCCGCGAGATCACTTCACCAGCGTCTCGGCGATCTCGTAGGTGTTCAGCGCGGCCCCCTTGCGCAGGTTGTCCCCGCACACGAAGAAGTCCAGCGAGTTGGTGAAGTCCAGCGACTGCCGCACCCGGCCCACGTAGGTCGGGTCGGCGCCGACCACGGCCGCCGGGGTGGGGAACTCCAGCTCCTCCGGGTCGTCCTGCAGCACGATCGTCGGCTGCGCCTCGAACACGCGGTGCGCTTCGGCGACGGAGACCTCGCGCTCGAACACGGCGTGCACCGCGAGCGAGTGCGTGGTGACGACGGGGACGCGCACGCAGGTCGCGGAGACCTTCAGGTCCGGGATGCCGAGGATCTTGCGGGACTCGTTGCGGACCTTCAGCTCCTCGGAGGTCCAGCCGTCGTCCTTGCGGGAACCCGCCCACGGCACCACGTTCAGCGCCAGCGGCGCCTTGAACGGCGTCTCCGCCGGGAGCCCGGCCGCGGCCAGCGCCTCGGCGACGTCCCCGGCGCGCTCCCCGACCTGCTTGCCGGCCAGCGCCGCGATCTCGGCGTGCAGCCGGTCGATGCCTTCCTGGCCCGCGCCGGACGCGGCCTGGTAGGAGGACACCACCAGTTCCTTGAGCCCGAACTCGCGGTGCAGCGCACCGAGCGCGGCCATCATGGACAGCGTCGTGCAGTTCGGGTTGGCGATGATGCCGCGCGGGCGCTGGTGCACCTGCTCCGGGTTGACCTCCGGCACCACCAGCGGGACCTCGGGGTCCAGCCGGAACGCCCCGGAGTTGTCGACGGCGATCGCACCGCGCTCGGCGGCGATCGGCGCCCACCGCTCGGAGATCTCGTCCGGCACGTCGAACAGCGCGATGTCCACGCCGTCGAACGCCTCCGGGGCGAGCTCCACCACGGTCAGCTCCTGGCCGCGCACGGTGATCTTCTTGCCCGCGGAGCGCGCGGAGGCGATCAGCCGGATCTCGCCCCACGGCACGGATTCGCGGTCGTTGATGATGTCGATCATGACGGTGCCGACGGCACCGGTGGCGCCGACGATCGCGACGGTGGGTGCCATCAGATACCACTCCCCGCGTACACCACGGCCTCTTCCTCGCCACCGAGCTCGAAGGCGCCGTGCAGCGCCCGCACCGCGTCGTCCAACTGGGTGTCCCGGATCAGGACCGAGATCCGGATCTCCGAGGTGTTGATGATCTCGATGTTGACGCCGGCGTTGGACAGCGCCTCGCAGAACGTGGCCGTCACCCCGGGGTGCGAGCGCATCCCCGCGCCGACCAGCGAGACCTTGCCGACGTGGTCGTCGTAGACGACCTCCTCGAACCCGACCTCGTCCTTGATCTTCTCCAGCTCGGCGACGGCCTCCGAACCGTTGTCCCTGGCCACGGTGAACGTGATGTCGGTGCGCCCGGAGCTGCTGCCCGAGACGTTCTGCAACACCATGTCGATGTCGACCTCGGCGTCCGCGACCACGCGGAAGATCTTGCCCGCCACGCCTCGGTTGTCCGGCACACCGCGCACGGTGACCTTGGCCTCCGACCGGTCGTGCGCGACGCCGGTGATCATCGCCTGTTCCACGGAAAGGTCCTCCACTGAGCCGGACACGATCGTTCCGGGCTTGGGTGAGTACGACGAGCGGACGTGCAGCGGGACGCCGTAGCGGCGGGCGTACTCGACCGCGCGCAGGTGCAGCACCTTCGCGCCGGTCGCGGCCATCTCCAGCATCTCCTCGTAGGTGACGCGCTCCAGGTGCTTCGCGTTCGGCACGATCCGCGGGTCTGCGGTGTACACGCCGTCGACGTCGGTGTAGATCTCGCACACGTCGGCGTTCATGGCCGCCGCCACCGCCACCGCGGTGGTGTCCGAGCCGCCCCGGCCGAGCGTGGTGATGTCCTTGGTGTCCTGCGCGACGCCTTGGAAACCGGCGACGAGCACCACCTGCCCCTCGGCGAGCGCCTCCTGCACCCGGCCCGGGGTCACATCGATGATCCGCGCGTTCTGGTGCGCCGAAGTGGTGATCACCCCGGCCTGCGAGCCGGAGAACGACCGGGCCTGCTCGCCGAGCGCCTCCACCGCCATCGCGACGAGCGCGTTCGAGATCCGCTCCCCCGCGGTCAGCAGCATGTCCAGCTCCCGCTCGGGCGGGGACGGGTTCACCTGCTGCGCCAGGTCGAGCATCTCGTCGGTGGTGTCGCCCATCGCCGAGCACACGACCACGACGTCATTGCCCGCCTTGCGGGTCTCCACGATGCGTTCGGCGACCTTTTTGATCCGGTCGGCACTTTCCAGCGAGGAACCGCCGTACTTCTGGACGACGAGCGCCACGTGAAACTAACCTCCTCGCGCCGTTCCTCGGGTATGGGTGCCCGGAGGAAGCGGTCGTCCCGGGTGCGGGAGTGGTCCCGCACTGACGCCGGTGGACGAAGAGCACCAGCGCGGCCACACCGAGTTAGTCGGCGCACCGGGGAGCCCCGCGACCAGCGAGAAGCAGCTTCGACCCGGCAGGTCGAGCGGCCCGTGACTGGTCGCTCCGCTGCTGCGCCAGCCTACCGAACCGTTACCGCCCAGACCCATAGCCGTGACTGACGACTAACCTGTCAGGCCGGTTTGTCGACAAGGGCGGAGGAGCGGGTTGTCCACCACTCCGGAGGCGGTCGGGCCACGACATCCCCAGCCCGCCGAGAGCATCCACGACCAGCGAGAACGTCCCGCCCAGCGATGGTGGGAACGGGCCCGCGACGGGGCCGCGGACCTCGGCGCCCGGTGGGCCTTCCTGGCACCCGGTGTGGTTTACCTCGCAATCCGGCTGTTCGGCCTGCTGGTGCTCAGCTGGCTGTCGGCGGCCAACGACGAGACCCTCCGCGACAACCTGCGCGCCTGGGACGGCGAGTGGTACCTGGAGATCGCCGCGCACGGCTACGGCGGCGTCTCGGACAGCATGGTCGACGGCTACGGCCACCGGTCCCCGGAGACGCCGCTGGCGTTCTTCCCCGGCTACCCGGTGCTGGTGCGGCTGGTGCGCTCGTTCCCCGGCTTCGGGCTGGACGGGGCCGCCACGACGGTGAGCCTGATCGCCGGGATCGTCGCCGCCTACGGCCTGGCCCGGATCGGGCGCTCCGTCGGCGGCACCCGCGGAGTGGGGCTGTTCCTGGTGGCGCTGTTCGCGGCCTCGCCGATGTCGGTGACGCTGTCCATGGCCTACTCGGAGGCGCTGTTCTGCGCGCTGGCGGTGTGGGCGCTGGTGGGGGTGCTGGAGCGGAACTGGGCGCTCGCCGGGCTGTGCTGCGCGGCCTCCGGGCTGGTGCGGCCGACCGCGGCGGCGTTGATCGGCGTCGTGGGGCTCGCCGCGCTCGTCGCGCTGTTCCGGCGCGAGGACGGGTGGCGGCCGCTGCTCGGCGCGGTGCTCGCGCCCGCGGGCATGGTGCTGTACGTGGGGTGGGTCGCGGTGCAGACCGGGGAGCTCGGCGGCTACTTCGCGCTGCAGCAGCGCGGCTGGTCCTCCGCGTTCGACGGCGGGGTCGCGACCGGGAAGTTCATGCTCGAAACGCTGTCCGAGAACAAGTCCGTGCTGGAGACGTTCACGGTGTGGATCGTGCTCGCCGCGCTGGTGCTGCTGGTGCTGTGCGTGCGGGCGCGGATGCCGTGGCCGCTGGTGCTGTTCGCGTTCGCGGTGCTGGCGATGGACCTCGGCTCGGACGGGCTGATGTACTCGAAGGTGCGGCTGCTGCTGCCCGCGTTCCCGCTGCTGATCCCGGTGGCGATCGGGTTGGCGAACCGGCGCACGACGACCGCCGTGTGCTCGACGGTGCTGATCGTGTGCTTCGGCGCCTGGTTCGGGGCGTACGCGCTGACGGCGTGGTCGTACGCGATCTGACGGTGAACAGGAGGCCGGAGTGACCGAGGTGTTCGAGATCCCGGACGGCAAGGCGGCCGACTCGTCGGCGCCGCTGCACCCGCTGCTCGCGGCGCGGTGGAGCCCGCGGGCGCTGGACCCGGCGGCGGAGCTCGGCGACGGGGAGCTCCGCGCGCTGTTCGAGGCGGCCCGCTGGGCGCCGTCCTGGGGCAACACGCAGCCCGCCCGGTTCCTCGCCGGGCGCCGCGGCGAGCCGGTGTTCGACCGCATCCACGGCACGCTCTCCCGCGGCAACAAGGGGTGGGCCGCGGCGGCGGCCGCGCTGGTCGTCGGGCTCGCGCGGACCA
Source organism: Saccharopolyspora sp. 6V (assembly GCF_020176785.1). Taxonomy (NCBI): domain Bacteria; kingdom Bacillati; phylum Actinomycetota; class Actinomycetes; order Pseudonocardiales; family Pseudonocardiaceae; genus Saccharopolyspora; species Saccharopolyspora sp. 6V. The sequence goes on from NZ_JAIUKB010000033.1 coordinate 10,734, forward strand.
CCGACGACGAGGGGGAACCGCTGCCCTACGGCGAGTACGGGGTGGCGCTCGCGGCGCAGAACCTGGTGCTGCAGGCCGTCGCGGAGGGCCTGGTCGCCCACCAGATGGCCGGGTTCGACCGGGACGCGGTGCGCGCCGAGTTCGCGGTGCCGGACGGCTTCGAGCCGGTCGTGGCGATCGCGGTCGGCAGGCTCGGCTCCGCCGACGGCATGCCGGACCGGCTCCGGGAGAAGGAGGCCGCACCGCGCTCCCGCAAGGCGCTGGCGGACCTGGTGTTCACCGAGCGGTGGGGCGAACCGCTGTTCTGAATCCGGCGCCCCGGTCTGTTTTCACAGGCCCGCGACGTCCCCCGACCGGCCCGGATCGGGGGAGCAGAGCGGTCCGGGCAGTGACGCGCGGTAGATCGGTGGGGTATGACTCTCACTCGTGTGGACGAGCCCGAGAGCGGCGGCGGAGGCGCTGGACCGCGCCGACGAGCTCGCCGCGCTGCGCGCCCGCTACGCCCTGCCCGCGGGGGTGATCCGGCTCGACGGCACCAGCGGCGGGCCGCGGCCGCGCGCCACCTCGGCCCGGCTTCGCGAGTTCGTCGAGAACCGGCGGGAGCTCCGCGCCCCCGAACCGCAGGTCGACGCGGGGCTGCACCGGCAGGCCCGGCTCGCGGCGGCCGAGCTGGCGCCGCTGATCGGAGCGCTGCCCGCGGAAGTCGTGGTCGCCGATTCGGCGTCGATGAACCTGTTCAACGCGCTGCGCGCGGCGGCGGGGCTGCGGCCCGGGCGGCGGGTGCTGGCGGTGGGGCGGCACGACTTCGCCGCGGACCACTACTTGGCCCGCTCGGCCGCCGATTCCGCCGGGTGCGAGCTGCGCTTCGTGGACGATCCGGCCGAGCTGCCCGCGCAGCTCGACGACCAGGTGGCGGTGGTCGCGCTCTCGCACGTCGACCCGCTGTCCGGGGAGGTGCGCGACGCGGCGGAGCTGACCGCCCTGGCGCACCGGCGCGGTGCGCTGTCGCTGTGGGACCTGAGCCATTCCGCGGGCGCGGTGCGGGTGGACCTGCGCGGCTGGGCCGCGGATTTCGCCGTCGGCTGCGGATACCGGTACCTCGGCGGGGGCTCCGGGGCGCCCGGCTTCTCGTTCGTCGCGCAGCGGCGGCGCGCGGAGCTCGCCGAGGTGGCGCCCGGCCGCGGCGGGTTCGGGGCGATGCCGCCGACGTTCTCGATCACCGAGCTGCGGGCCGGGCTGGCCGCGCTGTCCGGGGCGGACCCCGGGTCGCTGGCCGCGAAGTCGACCGGGCTGGCCGAGTTCTTCGTGCGCTGCCTGCGGGAACTGCCGGTGGCGGTCGCACCGGTGCCGGTGTCCGGCGCGGGGCGCGGCGCGCACGTGTGCGTGATGCACCGGCGCGCGCACGACGTGGCGCAGGAGCTGTCGTCCCGCGGGGTGGTCGTGGACCTGGCCGGGCCGGGCCGGCTGCGCTTCGGCTTCGCCCCGACGTGGTTGCGCTACGCGGACGTCCAGGAGGCGGCCGACCACTTCGGAGCGGTCCTGGCGGAACTCGCCCAGCGCCGCTGATCCGTCCGGTCAGGACACCACTTCGGTGTAGACGTCGGTGAGCTTGTTGCGGAGGTTGTGCGCGGGCGCGTCGGGCTGGATGCGCAGCTGCCGGGCGGCGGTGCGCAGGGTCGAGACGATCCGCTGCGTGTGTTCGAGCCGCAGGTCGTCCCCGCCGCGTTCGATCAGCAGCGCCCGCTCGGTCGCGGCGTCCACGAGCCGTTCCAGCACGATGATCGACGGCCACCACACCTCAGCGGCGCGCCCCACCGCGGCCGGTTCCATGAGCTGCTGCTGCAGCGCGGTGCGCAGGTCGGACAGCTCCCGGTAGGTGCGGCGGCGCAGCGCGGAGCGCCCCTGCACGCGGCCGGCCATGGACAGCGACACGTACTCGGAGACGGTGTCGACGGCGTCGGCGAGCCTGCCCGCGAGCGCGGGGCTGCGCCCCGGCGGCCACATCAGGTAGCCGACGACGAGCACGAGCACGCAGCCGAGCAGCGAGTCGACGAGCCGGACCCGGGGCAGCTGGTCGGCGAACAGGTCGCTCTGGTGCATCTGCAGCAGCACGATCGTGGTGACGACCATGGTGAACAGTCCGTAGTGCCTGCTGAGCGCTTCGGGGACGAACGCGGCGACGAGCACGGTGGCGAGCGCGAGCCCCCAGCCTGGCGGCACGGCCAGCAGCAGCGCCCCGGCGATGACCACGCCGACGAGCGAGCCGATGCCGCGCAGCACGGTGCGGGCGAACACGGACCCCGAGTTGGGTTTGAGCACCAGCGCCACGGTCATCGCGATCCAGTACGAGTTCTGGAACTGCAACGCGATCCCGATGCCTTCGGCGACGGCGAGGCACAGCACCATGCGCAGCGTCAGCAGCCAGCCGGTGCGCCCGATGCTGATGTCGCTGCGCCACAACCGCAGCCGCTCCCAGGCGCCGAGGCGCGCCCGGAAGTCGGGGACGTCGGCCCGCTTCGCGCGGCGCCAGGAGTCGATGAGGTCGGCGAGCCCCTGGTCCAGCGCGTGCACCATGATCGAACCGGAGGTGGCGGGCCGGTAGGGCGGCACGGTGCCGCCGTCCCGCACGCACCGCGCGATGGCGCGCATCGCGTCGAGGGTGCGGTCGGTGGGCCGGATGCGGGCGTGCGCGAGCGCCACGGAGGCTTCGACGACGGGCGTGGCGCGGGTGAGCACCACGTAGAGCCGGTCGTGCACGCGGCTGCGCGAGATGGAGGCGCCGCCGACGAGGATGTCGTGCGCGTTGTTGAGCGCCCGGGTGAGCTCCTGGCGCGCGTTGATCGCCGCGTCGGTGCCCGCGGCGTCGAACAGCTTCAGCAGCGCGTCGAAGACGCGGGCGACGGCCCCGCGCGCGGGCGCGGCCCGGCGGAACGGCCAGGTGGCGGCGACCAGCGCCAGCAGCAGCACCTCCCCCGCCACGAACCAGCCGATCTGCTCGCCCACCGGCACGCCGGTGGTGACGTGCCCGGTGGCGACGACGCAGAAGGTGAGCATCTGGGCGCCCGCGGCGGCGCACAGGTCGTTGACCCGGCTGGCGAGCACCGAGGGCACCGCGACGGCGACGACCACCGCGGCCGCCCACAGCGGGCTCGGGGCGACGACGCCGACGGCGAAGCCGAAGCCGCCGCTGAGCACGGTGAGCCCGACCCGGCGGATGCGGTACCGGTAGGAGCCGGTGAGGTCGGAGAAGCTGGCGCACAGCGCGCCGAGCGACACGAGCACCGCTTCGTCGAGCTTGCCGACGCCGAGGCCGACGAGGGTGGGGCCGCCGATGCCGAGGGCGGCGGCGACGATCCGCGTCCAGTCCAGCGGAAGCGGCGCGGGCCGCAGCATGCGGAGCAGCCACGCGGGCAGCAGCGCGCGGGTGGCCCTGGTGGTTCCGGCGAGCGCTTCGGTCCGTGTCACGCACATCCCTCTCGCTGGTGGGGAATCCGCGCTCCACGCCGAGCGGCTGAGTGCGTGCATTGTCACGCCGCTCAGCCGCTGTTCCACCGGCTCCGTGCAAGCATCACACGTTGCGGTGCATCACATCACCGGGTCGGGGCCGGCTGATCGCCCGTCAGCCGAACGCCCGGATGATCCGGACCACGATGGACGTGAGGACCAGCCAGAAGATCGCGGCGATGCCGAAGTTCACCAGCACCGCCAGCTGCGGGTCTTCGGGCGTGAACAGGTCCGCGAAGCCGAGCGCGAGCGGTTGCGACCAGTCGGCGACGAACCGGGTGATGCCGTTGTCCGGGTTGGCGCCGCCGACGGTGAGCACCACGTGGACGGTGAGCACCAGCGCGATCAGCGTGCCGATCCAGCGGGCCACCGCGGCGATCGCTCCGACGGCCTTGGCGCGGCTCTGCGCCCAGTCGTGGGTGCGGCGCAGCCGCCGTCGCCCTCCGCTGGGCAGGTCGCTTTCCTGCGCACCGGTGGTCGCCCCACCGACGTTCTCCGACATACCCGGAAGTGTGACACGCGACAACTCACCAGAACTACCACCCAGTAGCCCCCGTGTCCGCCTCGTGACCCGGGTAGCGGCCGTCAGCCGAAGACGCGGGCGAGGAGGCTGGTGACGAGGACCCAGAACAGGGCCGCGAGGCCGTAGTCGAGGAGCAGCTGCAACTGGGCGTTGGTCGTCTTCACCAGCCCCGGGAAGAAGAGGGCCAGCGGTTCGGCGGCGCCGCGCACCGAGTCGGCGAGCCCGTTCTCGCTGGGCAGTCCGAACAGCACGAACACGATGTGCAGCACCAGGATGACGGCGAGCAGGAAGCCCGCGCCGTTGATCAGGGTGGCGATGCCGGAGCGCCCCTTTTTCGCAGCCATGATCCCAGTCTGCCCCGCCCGGCGGCGCCGGTGTTCCGCCGCCCGGCGGTCGCGGACCGACCACCCTGTGGGACGCCGGGGTTGCGTCGTGGGCACCCGTTGCGGTTAACCTGGCGGACGTGGCACGCGTTCTCCTGCTTCGCCGCCGCGACGGGGTCAGTTAGGCCGGCCCCTCGTCGCGGGGTAGCAACCTGCCGGTCTGCGGTTCTGACATCCGACCAGCAGCAGGAGACGAACACCCGATGACTTCGCCGCAGGAACCCCAGGCCCCCTTCGCCGGCCGGGTACGCACGCCTTCCCGCCAGGCCCCCGCCGACCAGCAGCCCTGGAACCCGCAGCGCGGCTCCGCGATGCCGTACCACCGCTACCGCCCGTTCCACGAGCTGGTCGAGGACGTGTCGCTGCCGGACCGCACCTGGCCGGACCAGCGCATCACCCGCGCTCCGCTGTGGTGCGCGGTGGACCTGCGCGACGGCAACCAGGCGCTGATCGACCCGATGTCGCCCGCCCGCAAGCGCCGCATGTTCGACCTGCTGGTCGGGATGGGCTACAAGGAGATCGAGGTCGGTTTCCCGGCGGCCAGCCAGACGGACTACGACTTCGTCCGCGAGATCATCGAGGACGGCGCGATCCCCGAGGACGTGCGGATCCAGGTGCTGACGCAGTGCCGTCCGGAGCTGATCGAGCGCACCTTCGCCTCCCTGGAGGGCGCGCCGCGCGCCATCGTGCACGTGTACAACTCGACGTCGATCCTCCAGCGCCGCGTGGTGTTCCGCGAGGAGCGCGAGGGCATCAAGAAGATCGCGAAGATGGGCGCCGAGCTGGCCCTGGAGTACGCGGGCAAGTACCCGGACACCGACTTCCGCTTCCAGTACTCCCCCGAGTCCTACACCGGCACCGAGCTGTCCTACGCGGCCGAGGTGTGCGACGCGGTCACCGAGATCTGGCAGGCCACGCCGGAGAACCCGGTGATCCTGAACCTGCCCGCGACGGTCGAGATGGCCACGCCGAACGTGTACGCCGACTCCATCGAGTGGATGCACCGGAACCTGGCGCGCCGCGACTCGGTGATCCTGTCGCTGCACCCGCACAACGACCGCGGCACCGGCATCGCTGCCGCGGAGCTGGGCTACCAGGCCGGGGCGGACCGCATCGAGGGCTGCCTGTTCGGCAACGGCGAGCGCACCGGCAACGTGGACCTGGTGGCGCTGGGCATGAACCTGTTCAGCCAGGGCATCGACCCGCAGATCGACTTCTCGGACATCGACCACGTCAAGCGCACCGTGGAGCACTGCAACCAGCTGCCGGTGCACGAGCGGCACCCGTGGGGCGGCGAACTGGTCTACACGGCGTTCTCCGGCAGCCACCAGGACGCGATCAACAAGGGCCTGGAGGCGGTCCGCGTCGAGGCGGAGCGCGCCGGCGCCGACGTGGCCGACCACCCGTGGGAGGTCCCGTACCTGCCGATCGACCCGAAGGACGTGGGCCGCAGCTACGAGGCCGTGATCCGGGTGAACTCGCAGTCCGGCAAGGGCGGCGTGGCGTACGTGATGAAGAGCGAGCACCAGCTGGACCTGCCGCGCAAGCTGCAGATCGAGTTCTCGAAGCTGGTGCAGGCCCGCACCGACTCGGACGGCGGCGAGGTGTCGCCGAGCGCGATGTGGCAGGTGTTCTCCGAGGAGTACCTGGAGCCGCGCTCCCCGCTGGAGCTGGTGTCCCGCACCCTCAGCGGCGAGACCGGCCACGAGACGGTCACCGCGAAGGTCGTCGTGGACGGCAGCGAGCAGGAGATCACCGGCACCGGCAACGGCCCGATCGCCGCGTTCGTGGACGCGCTGAGCACCATCGGCCACGACGTGCGGGTGCTGGACTACAACGAGCACGCGCTGACCGCGGGCGACGACGCGCGCGCCGCCTCCTACCTGGAGTGCGCGGTGGGCGACGAGGTCTTCTGGGGCGCGGGCATCGACACCTCCACCGTCACCGCCTCGCTGCGCGCGGTGGTCTCGGCGGTGAACCGGGCGCACCGCTGAGCCCGGCGCACCGCTGAACCGAGCGGACCGCTGAACCGAGCGGAAGGGCCGCGTCGGCGCACGGAATCCCGTGCGCGGGCGCGGCTCTTCGCCGTTCAGCCCCGGTACCGCCCGCGGGCGACGGCGGCCAGGAAGTCCGTCCACTGCGGACGGTCGAAGGACAGGTGCCCGGCGGCGCGGTCCTTGGAATCGCGGACGGCCGCGCCATCCGGAAGACCACCCACCTCGACGCACTGGCCACCGCCGTTGCTGTAGCTGCTGGTGCGCCAGTTCCGCGGTAATCCGCCGCCCACGATCTCCTCCTCCGGTCAGGCCGCGTGCCGATGGCGCAGTTCGTCGAGCCTGCGCCGGGAGACGCGCGGGTCCAGCGCACTCGCCCGCAGGTGCTCGAAGACCTGCCGGTAGCGGTCCACCTCCGCGGCCTCTTCGAGGTAGCTCGCCCCGCTGAGATTGTCCAGGTACACCACCGGGTCGTACAAGGTCGCGAAGTCGAGCATGGTGAACGCGGTGCCCATCGCGACGTGCGTGCCGATCTCGAACGGCAGCACCTGCACGGTGACGCCGGGGCGCTCGGACATCTCGCGCAGGTGCTCCAGCTGCGCGGACATCACCTCGCCGTCGCCGCAGCGGCGGTGCAGCGCGGATTCATCGACGATGGCCCACAACGCGAGCCCGTCACCGAGCCGCTGCTGCCTGGCGACCCGGACCTCCGTCCGGCGCCGCACCAGATCGTCCGGCAGGTCCGGAGCCCACGACTCGATGATCGACCGGGCGTAGTCCTCGGTCTGCAGCAGTCCCGGAACCAGGTCGATCTCGAAGTTGCACACCGACGCGGCCTCCGACTCCAGCTCCACGTAGTCGCCGAAGTAGTCCGTCAACGCGTCGTCGTACGAGCGCCACCAGCCGCGCTTCTTCGCCTGCTTGCACAACCCCACCAGGAACTCCGCCAACTCGCCGTCGACCTCGTAGATGGCGCACAGGGCTCGCACGTCCGGAACGCTGACCGAGGTCATCGCGGTCTCGATCCGGGAGACCTTGGAACGACTCCAGTCGAGCTCGCGCATCACGTGCTCGACGGAGATGTCACCGCGTTCCTCGCGGAGGCTGCGGAGCTTCGCTGCGAGTCGACGACGGGCGACACCGGGCTTGTTCGACATGGCGAGCACCGTACCGGATCAATTTTCCATTACCGATCGGGTGAATTACCGCAATAGCACGCGTGTGCAACGTTGCACAGAATGGCCGATCACTGCCACAGTCCCGATCACCACTTCCGAACGGCCGCCGCTGCGACGGGAATCCACCTCCCCTTCCCCGGCGCGCGGCGGCTCCAGGGGCCGGTGAGCAGACCCCCGACGACGCTCACCGGCCCCGCCCACCCCGAAAGGCGGCGTGCGATGCCGTACCCGTTCCACTGGTTCCCCGCCGACGGCCGACGTCACGCGACGCTGGACCAGCGCCCCCGCGGCGGCTTCCCCGCCACGCGCGAGGTGACCGCGCTCTGCGGCCGCGAGCTCACCGCCGACGACGCCGCCGAGGGCTGGTTCTGGCCCACCTGCCGCGGCTGCGCACCCGAAACCCGCCGCATCGCCGCCGCGGACACCGCCCTCGACCCGCTCCTGTTCGGCTGAGCGGCGTGCAGCACGACGAACCGGTGCCGGACACCGTCGCGGAAGCCTTCCCCTGGGTGCACTCCCTCCCCGCCGAGGACGCCCGAGAATTCGCCGCCGAGCTGGCGGAAGCCCTCCGCACGACGACCTCGATCGCACCTCACCTCCAGCTCATCACCGAGTGGCGGCACACCGCCGAAGTCCACGCCGATCCCGAACTGGCTCGCGACCTCGATCAGACCGGGTGATCACCGGTCGGATCGGCGGTGGGCTCCGACCCCTCTGGGGTCGACGAGGTCGCGGAGGTCGCGGCCGCCCGGTTCGAAGGTGGGGAGGCTGCCGACGAGGATGGTCTCGCCGGGGGTGAACGGATCGCCCTTGCGCTTGCGGAACTTCGACCTCGGCATCCGGGTGTCCATCATGGACAGTCCGGCGAGCCAGGCGGAGATGCCGCGGTGCTCCGCGGTGAACCAGACGGCGACCGCGGACAGCAGCGCGAACCCGACCGCCAGCCGGTTCACCTCGCTCGGGCCGAGGTCGGCGAAACCGACCAGCAGCACGTACTGCCCGCTGCCGAAGAACACCCGCACCAGCAGCCGCGGCCTGCCGGGCAGCGCGCCGTCCGGGAGCGCCGGGCGCAGCAGCACCGCCCGCTGCCCCAGCGTGCCGCCGCTGCCCACCAGCGTCGGCACCACCAGCACCAGCAGCCCCGGCAACCAGGCGTTCAGCAGCGCCTGCGCCGGATCCGGCAGCACCATCGACGGCGCTCCGGTCGCCAGCAGCAGCACCGCCACCACCCCGCTGTGCAGCGCCGAGCCCGTCAGCACCAGCGCCGCCACGTCGCAGGCCATCCCGAGCAGCCGCCGCTTCGCCGTCACCGGACGCGGCGTCATCGGGCGGGTCGGCGCCTTCCCGCCGACCAGTTCCAGCACCGGCGCCAGCAGCAGCCCGAACGCCGCGCCCAGCGTGTTCATCAGCAGGTCGTCCACGTCGAACAGCCGGTACGCGCACGGGTAGAGGAACCACACCCCGGTCGTCTCGATCAGCAGCGAGGTGGCGAACCCGATCGCGACGGTGCCGGCGCGGCCGGTGCGGAACAGGTGCCGCACGAACATGCCCAGCGGCACGAACAGCGCGATGTTCAACAACGCCTGCCCCACCATCGGATCCCGCATCAGCGCGCCGACGCCGCCCGAGGTCGCGCGGAAGTCCACGAGGAAGTCCAGCGGCGCCAGCTGCGGGGCGTACTCGCCCGGGTCGGCGCAGAAACCCGGGCCGACCTCCGGCAGCGGCAGCAGCGTGTAGGTCATCAGCGCCCAGCAGTGCACGACGAAACCGAGCACCACCAGCATCCGTCCCGCGCCGAGCCCGCCGCGCCAGCGGTACTCGCGGGCCACGAACGGCACGAACAACAACACCGCCAGCAGGACTCCGCACACGACTGCGATCACCGCGGGCGTCACCCTGTCGATCAACCCTGCTCCTCGATCACTCTGCGCTGCCGCCCGGTTCCTCGCCCGGGCGCCTCCATCCGGGCCGCTCCACCCTTCCGCACCGTCCGACGCGGGTCTCCCGTCCGTGCGCAAGAACGCACTTCGGCCCGCGGCGGCAACCGATCAGCGTTGTCCGGCATGCGCACATCACGTTTTTCCCGCAGGCGGGACGCGCGCGGAACGGATCCACCCGTCCCTCCGGCGGACGACGCGGGGGCAAGTCGCCCGCTCGCCCCGCGCGCGGGGGCGGAACCGACCCGAGACCTTAGAGGCCGCGGCGCCGGTGGTCACGATCAGTACATCGACTCGACTAAAGGGGGTAGTCGTGGTGGATCTTGAACCCGGAGAATGCCGGAGCGCCGAAAGGTTGCTGTGCTCAGACTCACCCCTGGGGAAATTCGGGAGAGCGGCCGGTGGGCCACGGCCCGTCGGGGCCGGCCGCCCTCCCGGCACGACCAGGGACACCGGCACCACCGCACCCCAACGCGGTTGATCACGATTGGGGTACTCGTTCGGTCTACTCCACTTGTCGCTGCGCGCCCCGCGCGGTTCAGTCGTGCTGCCCACCCAGCCCGCGGCGGACAGGACGACATGCGGCCGACCGAAGAGCACAGCGATGACCTCCGATGGCGGATTCCCTGCCACGACTCGGGAGGCGAGAATCGCTCCGTGTCGATCCTGGTCATGGGTGATCGGGTGGCCGTCGTGCTCCCGCCCGGCGACACGCTGATCTTCGACCCGGACGAGGCGGACGACTTCGCGGCGCTGCTCGACACGATCGCGACCTGCACGGAACAGTCCAGCACCTGAGCCACCGGGGAGCGCTCGTGGCCCTCATCGACGCGGACCTGAGCTTCGATCCCCGCGACCCGCACTTCCCGCTGCCCGGCACCGACGTGCGCTGGGCCGTGCAGGTGTTCACCACCGGCAACGGCTACGGGCTCGACCCGGCGAGCTGCCACGTCCAGGACGGCCGGCTGCGCTGCGACCGGCTCGCCCTGCTCGGCGGGCAGCGCACCGCGGCCGGCGGCGTCGAGGTGGAGCTGCGCACCGGCGGCGACCGCGCCGAGTGGACCATCAGCGTCGACCACCCGGAACCGGTGAAAGCGGTGAAGCTGCTGCTCACCGGACTCCCCGACGAACCGTGGTGGGCACCGAACACCGGCCGCGGCCACGAGCTCGGCGGCCGCTTCCAGCTCGACTACCCCGGCCCGGAGTGGGCGACGCCGTGGGCGGCGAGCGGCGACGTCGCGCTGAGCGTGCGTGATCCGCTGGTGCGGCGGCAGGTCCTGCACGTGCACCGGCCCGCCTACGCGCCCGGGCGGATCGTCGAGCTCGTGCACCTGCCCGCCGCCTCCGCCCGCACCACGCACCACCGGGTGCCGCCGATCCGGCTGCGCCGCGGCGGCCTCGACGCCGACCTGGACGAGCACCTGTCCTTCGTGGAACGCGCGCACCAGCTCGTGCCGTGGGAGCAGCGCACCGACGTGCCGGACTGGCTGCGGGACGTGGCGCTCGTCGTGACGCTGCACGGGCAGCACTGGACCGGGCACGTGTTCAACACCTTCCCGGCGATGGCCGAGGCGCTGCGCTTCCTCAGCGCGCACGTCGAGCCGCACCGGGTGCTCGCCTACCTGCCCGGCTGGGAAGGCCGCTACTACCACGACTACCCGCGCTACCGGCCCGGCGCGGACCTCGGCGGCGACGCCGGGTTCCACCGGCTCGCCGACGCGGCGCGCGAGCTCGGCGTGCGGCTGATGCCGATGTTCGGCGGGCACGGCGCCAACGTCACCGCCTACCCGGACTGGGAGCGCTCGGTGATCCGCAACGACACCGGGCGGTACGCGGAGCTGCTCAACCGGCCCGACTGGGACGGCGACCGCACCGGGGAGGGCGACCAGGTGTTCCTCAACCCGGGCGAGCCGCGGTTCCGGGCGCACCTGGTCGACTCGGTGTCGGCGGTCGTGCGGGAGTTCGGGGTGGACGCGGCGTTCTTCGACACCCTCGGCTACTGGTTCAACGACCCGCGGTACGAGCTGGTGGACGGCTACCGGCGGCTCGTCGCGGAGCTGCGGGACCGGCACCCGGAGCTGCTGCTCGCCGCGGAGGGCTGGTGGGACGCGCTGTCCGCGCTGTTCCCGCTGAGCCAGCAGTGGTTCGGCGTGGACCGGGACCTGCGGGAGCCGCGGGTGCTCACCCGGTACGCGCGCACCACCGGGCACCTCGCCGAGGGCACGCCCGGGCCGGGCAGCACCGGGGTGCACGAGAAGGGCTTCGTGCCGCGGCCCGCCGACGTGGCCCGGCCCGGGCACATCCCGGTCGTCGGCATCGTCGGCGACACCCTCGCCGAGCACGCGGACGAGGCGGCCGCGATCGCCCGGTGGGCGCAGGCGCACCCGCCGAGGTGACCCCCGCCCGGGAGCGGATCAGGTGGTCCGCTCGTGGCACTCGGCGCGCAGGGCCTCCAGCACCGCGCGGATCGCGGGCCGGTCCGTGGCACCGCGCCGGGTCACCGCCTCCACGTTGCGGCCCGCCCGCACTCCCGCCAGCGGGCGCAGCACGAGGCCCGGGTCGTCCACCACGAAGCGCGGCAGCAGCGCCACGCCGTGCCCCGCCGCGACCAGGGCCTCGGTGATCCGGAAGTCGTTGATCCGCTGCACCACCCGCGGCCGGGTCCCGGTCCGGACCGCCAGCGAGCGCAGCACGTCGTCCACCGGGAAGCCCACGTCCACCCCGATCCACGGCTCCGCGGCGAGTTCGGTGAGCTCCACCCGGTCCTTGCGGGCGAGCCGGTGCCCCGGCGGCAGCGCCACGTCGAGCGGTTCCCGGTACAGCGGCGTGATCTCCGCGCGGGCCACGTCGAACGGCGGCGCGTGGTCGTCCCGGTGCGCCACCAGCACGTCGAAGTCCGCGAGCAGCGCGGGCACCTCCGACGGCTGCATGTCGACGTCGCGGAACTCCACGCGCAGCTGCGGCTGCTCGGCGAGCCTGCTCAGCAGCCCGGGCAGCACCAGCAGCGCGCCGGACGGGAACGCCGCCAGCCGCACCGTGCCGCGCGGCGCCGACCGGAAGCTGTTGAGCTCCGCGTCCATCCGCTCCAGCGCGGCCAGCACCTCGTCGGACCGCGCCACCAGCGCCCAACCGGCGTCGGTGAGCCGCAGGCTGCGGCCCGCGGGTTCGGTCAGCGGCACGCCCGCCTCCGACTGCAGCGCCTTGAGCTGTTGGGACACCGCCGACGGCGTGTAGTCCAGCGCTTTCGCCACCGCGGTGACGGTCCCCCGGTCGGCCAGCTCGCGCAGCAGCCGCAATCTCCGAACCTCCATGAAGCGAAACTACATGGATAGTTCAGTTGTTGTCGCTTGTCCTTCATGGAGCGTCGCCGCAAGCTCGGTTCCGTGACCGCCCGAGACCGCCTCCTCGCCGCCTTCGTGGCCCTGCTGTGGGGCATCAACTTCCTCGCCCTCGACTACGCGCTGCGGTGGTTCCCGCCGCTGTTCTTCGCGGGCCTGCGGTTCCTGGTGATCGCGGTGCCGACCGTGCTGCTGGTGCCGCTGCCCGGCGTGCGGTGGCGGTGGCTGCTGGGCTACGGCCTCGGCTTCGGCACCGTGCAGTTCGCGTTCCTGTTCCTGGCGATGGACGCGGGACTGCCGACCGGGCTCGCCTCGCTGGTGCTGCAGGCCTCCGCGCCGTTCACCGTGCTGCTCGGCGGGGTGCTGCTGCGGGAGCGGATCCGGCCGGTGCAGGCCGCGGGCATCGCGATCGCCGTGCTCGGCATGGCCGCGATCGGCTGGCACCGGGCGCAGGCGGCGGCGCTGCTGCCGGTGCTGCTCGCCCTGTGCGGCGCGCTGGGCTGGGCGATCGGCAACCTGTGCAGCCGCCAGGCCCAGGCGCCGAACCCGCTGCGGCTGACGCTGTGGATGTCGATCGTGCCGCCGGTGCCGATGTTCGTGCTGTCCGCGTTCCTGGAAGGCCCCGGCACCGGCTGGCGGGCCGCCGCGGGCTCGGTGCTCTCCCCCGCCGGATGGGCGGCGCTGGGCGGGCTGGCGTTCACCTCGCTGCTGGCGACCGTGGTCGGCTCCGGGCTGTGGACGACGCTGCTGGCGCGGTACCCGGCGAGCACCGTCGCGCCGTTCTCGCTGCTGGTGCCGATCGTCGGCGTCACCTCGGCGTGGCTGGTGCTCGGCGAGCGGCCGCACCCGGTCGAGCTCGCCGCCGGGGTGGTCGTCGTCGGCGGAGTCCTCCTCGGCAGCCGTCCGCCCCGCGCCACCCCGCCACCCCTCGAACCCGTCGCACCTCCGCTCGAAGCAGCACCGGCGGCCGGCGAACACCGGAACGCGTGATTGCAGATGCTGCAGATAGCGGTAGGCTCGGGAACGGGCGAAGGAGGCACCATGAGCGCGATGTTCGAACTGGCGCGACCGGACGACCCGACCAGGGAAGCCTCGTCGAAGCTGCAGCGAGGCGTCGACGAACTGCGCGACTCCCGCGCGCAGCACTCCGCGAGCTTGGCGATCGAGGTCGACGGCCGGTGCGTGCACTACGAACTACCGCCCGCGGTGCTGGACGCGCTGCTGCACACCGCCCGCGAACAGGCCGAGGGACACCGGGTGCGGATCATCGCGCCGGACGCCACCTCCGAGCTGACTCCGAACGAAGCCGCCGCCTACCTCGGGATCTCACGACCGCTGCTGGTCAAACTGCTGGACGCGGGCACGATCCCGGCGCGCAACAAGCCGGGCAGCTCGCATCGGATGATCTCGGTCGCCGACCTGGACGCGTACGCGGAGCGCAAGAGCGCCCGGCAGAACCGGCTCGCCGCAGCGATGGACGACATCGCCGAGCAGGACCTCTACCTGCCCTGACCTGACGAACGGCGGTAGTGCGTGGCCGACGACGAACGGGTGTTCCCGGACACGAACACCCTGTACCCCTACTACATCTGCGACCTGCTGCTGCGGTGCGATATCGAGGGGTTGTTCGAGATCCGCTGGTCCGAAGACCTCTTGGCCGAACTGCTCCGGGTTCCGCCGAGGTCCGGCCGCAAGAGCGCAGCTTCGGTCGAACGGCTCTGCCAGGCGATACGCGAGGTCTTCCCCGAGCGGGAAGTTCCCCGCGCCGCGTACCAGCACTTGATCGACGACATGCCGGGGTCCGATCCGGATGACCGCGTGCATTCCGCGGCGGCCGTCGCCGGAGAGGCGACGGTGCTGCTGACCAGGGATCGGGCCGGATTCCCGCACGAATCCCTCCTGCTGTGGGGAGTTCGCGTCACCGACGTGGACGAGTTCCTCTGCGAACTGTTCGACCGGTACCCGGACGATCTCGGGCGGGTGCTCGACGAACAGGTGGCAGGTCTCGTCCGATCCCGGCTGAGCCACCGGCAACTGCTGGACGCGCTCGGCGTGAACGCGCCGCTGTTCGCCGACCGGGTGCGAGCGCACGCCTCGACATCGTGATGGCCCGCGGTCAGTAGGTGAAGCGGTGGGTCTTCTCGGGGTGGAGGGTGAAGCGGAGCACTCCGGCGGCGAGCATCGCGTCGAGATCGGCGATGCGCGTCGGATCGGTCAGGTCCCAGTAGCGGGCGGCGAGGCGGCGGGCCAGATCCTCCGCCCCGTCCGGTTCGAAGGTGACGCGACCGGACACCGACACCCAGTTCTCGCGCTCCCCCACCGGGGCGGCGACGACGAGCGAGGCGCGCGGGTCGCGTTCCAGCCGCCGCACCTTCAGCGAGCCGGGTTCGGTGAACAGGTGGATCGTGCCGTCGTCGGCGGCGTCGAACCACACCGGGCGGGGTTGCGCCGGGGCCGGAGCCGCCGCGACGGTCAGGAAACCGTGCAGCGGGCGCCGGAGGAGTGCGAGGTCCTCGGTGGTCGGGATGCCGGTGTTCATGGTCTTTCCTCCGCTTTCGCCGTGTGGTCCGGGAAGTGCCTCCCAGTCCGTCGTGGACATCGGGGGTGGTGGCCGCGACCCGCTCTCGCGGCACGAGCGCTCAATGCCAGGCCCCCGCAGCGGCCGCGCGCACCACGTGGTCCTCGAAGGTGCGGGGCGCCCGCCCGAGCAGGGTGGCGAGTTCGTCGGTGGTCCCGGCGATCAGCCCGTCCGCCATCAGCTCGAACATGGCGGCCACCTCGTGCGCGTCCGCCGCGGTCGCGCCTTCCGCGATCAGCGCCGCCTCGTACTCGGCGGACGTGGTGCGGCGGTAGGTGATGGTCCGCCCGGTGGCGCGGGAGATCAGCTCGACGACCTCGCCGAAGGTGATGGCGCGCGGTCCCGACAGCTCGTAGGTCCGCCCGGCGTGCCGCCCCGGCTCGGTGAGCACCGCGGCCGCGGCGTCGGCGACGTCCTCGACGTCGATGAACGGTTCCGGCACCGGTCCGGCGGGCAGCGCGAGTTCCCCGGCCAGCAGCGCGGGCCGGAACACGTCCTCGTCGAAGTTCTGCGCGAAGTTCGACGCGCGCAGCACCGTCCACTCCAGCGCCGAGCCGCGCACCGCTTCCTCCGCGGACCGCATGTCCAGGCCGAACTCCGAATCGCCCCAGCTGTCGGCGCCGCGCCCGGACAGCAGCACCAGCCGCCGCACCCCGGCCGCGTCGGCGCGGGCCACGAAGTCGTGCGCGGGCCCCGGTTCGCGCGGCGCCACCAGGTAGACGGCGTCCACGCCGTGCAGCACCGCGTCCCAACCGGCCGGGTCGTGCCAGTCGAAGCGGGTGGCGCTGGACCGGGAGGCGGCCCGCACCGGGACGCCGCGCAGCCGCAGCCGGGGGACGATGCGGCGGCCGGTCTTGCCGGTGGCGCCGAGGACGAGGGTCGTGCCGTCGTTGTTCACGCCACCGATTCAACGCCGCCGACTCGGACGCGCACATGGGCGAAGAGCCGGATCACCTGTCCGTTCGTCTAACCTCGGTGGGGTGGACGCGTTCAGCGACTTGATCCGCGGGGTGCGGGCGCACGGTTCCCTGTTCGGCGCGACGACCGTCTCGGCGCCGTGGTCGCTGCGCTTCGTGGACGGCGCGCCGCTCACGTTGTGCACCGCGCTGACCGGTTCGGGCTGGGTCGTGCCGGAAGGCCTCCCGCCGGAGCCGCTGCGCGCCGGGGACACGATGATCGTGCGCGGGCCGGGGACGTTCGCCTTCGTCGACGAGGTCGGCACGGGCGCGGAGCCGATGGAGTGCGGGGTGGACTGCGCGACGCCGGAGCAGGGCGGCGCGCGGCACCGGCTCGGCTGGAGCGACCCGGCCGGGGACGCGGGCGCGACCACGCTGATCACCGGCGCGTACCCGGCGCGCGGTGAGATCAGCCGCAGGCTGCTGGACGCGCTGCCCGTGGTGCTGCGGGTGGACGCCGGGGGCACCGCCGACCCGGTGCTGGAGCAGCTGGCCGCCGAGGTCGCCGTGGACGCGCCCGGCCAGCAGGTGGTGCTGGACCGGCTGCTGGACTGGATGCTCGTCTGCACGTTGCGCTCGTGGTTCGACCGGCCCGGCGGCGAACCCCCGGCCTGGTGGGCGGCGCAGCGCGACCCGGTGGTGGGTGCCGCGCTGCGGCTGCTGCACGAGGATCCGGCGGCGCCGTGGTCGGTCGGTTCGCTGGCCGCCCGCGCCGGAGTGTCGCGGTCGACGCTGGCGAAGCGGTTCGCGGACCTGGTGGGCGAGCCGCCGCTGACGTACCTGACGCGCTGGCGGATGACGTTGGCCGCGGACCTGCTGGTGGAGCGGGAGGCGGCGACCGTCGCGGAGGTCGCGCGGACCGTCGGCTACGCGGACCCGTTCGGCTTCAGCGCCGCGTTCAAGCGGGTCCGCGGCATCGGCCCGAGCGCGTTCCGGCAGGCCGCCGCCCGCTGATCACCCGGCACCGATCTCCTCCGCGTAGTGGCAGGCGACCCGGTGCCCGGTGCCGATGGTGCGCAGCTCGGGCCGTTCGGTGTCGCAGCGCTCCGGCCGCCGCCACGGGCAGCGGGTGTGGAAGCGGCAGCCGGTGGGCGGATCGGACGGGGACGGCAGGTCGCCGGAGAGCAGGATCTGCTCGCGCCGGTCCTCCACCTGCGGGTCGGGCACGGGCACCGCGGACAGCAGCGCCTTCGTGTAGGGGTGGCGCGGTGCGGCGTACAGCTCGTCGGAGCCCGCCTCCTCCACCAGCCCGCCCAGGTACATGACGCCGACCCGGTCGGCGATGTGCCGCACCACGGCGAGGTCGTGCGCGATGACCAGGTAGGTGAGGCCGAACTCGCCCTGCAGGTCCTCCAGCAGGTTCACCACCTGCGCCTGCACCGACACGTCCAGCGCGGACACCGGTTCGTCCGCGATGATCAGGTCGGGGCCGACGGCGAGCGCCCGCGCGATGCCGATGCGCTGGCGCTGCCCGCCGGAGAACTCGTGCGGGTACTTGCGCAGCGCCCGCACGGGCAGGCCCACCGCGTCGAGCAGTTCGCGCAGCCGGGCGGCGGTGGGCTCCCGGCCCCGGTCCAGGCCGTGCGCGCGCAGGCCCTCCACCAGCAGCGCCTCCACGGACTGGCGCGGGTCCAACGAGGACAGCGGGTCCTGGAACACCATCTGCATGCGGCGGCGCATCCGGCGCAGCGGTTCGCCCTTCATCCCGGACAGGTCGGTGCCGTCGAACACGACGCGGCCGCCGGTGGGCTTCTCCAGCCGCAGCAGCGCCCGGCCGAGGGTGGACTTCCCGCAGCCGGATTCGCCGACGAGGCCGTAGGTCTCGCCGCGCCGCACGCCCAGCGTCACCCCGTCCACGGCGTGCACGTGGCCGACGGTGCGGTCCAGCACCACGCCGCGCTTGATCGGGAAGTGCACGGCGAGGTCGGTGACCTCGACCAGCACCTCGCGCTCCACGTCGGCGGAGGGGGCGGCGAGCGTCCCCGGGTCCGTGTTCGTCATGACTGCTCCGCGGGGGTGACGGCGTGCTCCCGGACCGGGTTGTGGCAGCGCAGCAGCCGCGCGCCCACGTCGATGGACGCGTCCGGGGGTTCCTGCCCGCAGACCTCCAGCGCGTTCGGGCAGCGCGGGCTGAACGCGCACCCGGTGTCCCACGGCACGTTGTCGCTCACCGAGCCGCGGATCGGCGCGAGCCGCCGCCCGCGCGGCGAGTCCAGCCGGGGCACCGAGGCGAGCAGCCCCGAGGTGTAGGGGTGGCGGGGCCGGGCGAACAGCTCGTGCCGGGTGGCGCGCTCCACGACGCGCCCCGCGTAGAGCACGTTCACCTCGTCGCACAGCCCCGCGACGACGCCCAGGTCGTGCGTGATCATGATGAGCGCGGTGCCGGTGTCGGCGACGAGCGTGGCCAGCAGGTTCAGGATCTGCGCCTGGATCGTCACGTCCAGCGCGGTGGTCGGTTCGTCGGCGATGAGCAGCCGCGGCCGGCAGGCCAGCGCCATCGCGATCAGCGCGCGCTGCCGCATGCCGCCGGAGAGCTGGTGCGGGTACTCCGCGAGCCGCCGCGTCGGGTCGGGGATGCCGACGCGGCGCAGCAGGTCCGCGGCTTCCGGCATCGCCTGCTTGCGGCGGAGGCCGCGGTGGCGCTCGATGACCTCGGAGACCTGCAACCCGATGGGCACCACCGGGTTCAGCGAGGTCAACGGGTCCTGGAACACCATGCCGAGGTCGCTGCCGCGCCGCCGGTCCAGTTCTTTCTTGCCGAGCGAGAGCAGTTCGGTGCCGTCGAACCGCACGGAGCCGCCGACTTCGGCGCCGCGCGGCGGCAGCAGCCCCATGATGGCGAGCGAGGTGACGGACTTGCCGCACCCGGATTCGCCGACGAGCCCGACGGTGCGGCCCGGTTCGACGTCGAAGGAGATGCCGTCGACCGCGGTGACCGGCGGCTCGCCGCGGCGCGCGAACACCACCGACAGGTCGCGGACTTCCAGCAGTGCCATATCCGAGGTCCTCACAGGTGGGTGGTCGCGGGCGGCGCGCTCAGCGCCGCCGCTTCGGGTCCAGTGCGTCCCGCAACGACTCGCCGACCAGGGTGAAACCGAGGGCGACGAGGATGATGCAGCCTGCGGGCCAGAACGCCAGCTGCGGGTGCGAGTCGATGACGTCCTGCGCGCCGCCGAGCATCTGGCCCCATTCCGGCACCGAGTCGTCGGCCGCGCCGAGGCCGAGGAACGACAGCGCCGCCGCGTCGATGATCGCCGTCGCCAGCACGAGCGTGGCCTGCACGATCACCGGTCCGAGCGCGTTGGGCAGCATGTGCCGGAACACGATGGCGCTCTCCCGCACGCCCAGCGCCCGCGCGGCGAGCACGTGGTCGCTGGCGCGCTGGGCGAGCATGGTGCCGCGCAGCAGCCTGCCGAAGATCGGCACCTGCACGAGCGCGACGGCGAGGATCACGGTGAACCGGTTCTGCTGGGTGAACAGCGCCCCGATGGACACGGCCAGCAGCAGCGACGGGACGGACAGCAGCACGTCCACGACGCGCATGACGAGCGCGTCGACCCAGCCGCCGAACGCGCCGGCGAGCAAGCCGAGGACCAGCCCGCCACCGAGCCCGATGACGGTGGCCAGCAGCGCCACCAGCAGCGTCTGCTGCGAGCCGAGCAGCAGCCGGGACAGCAGGTCGCGGCCGTACTGGTCGCCGCCGAGCGGATGTCCGGGCTGCGCGGGCGGGATCGTGTTGTCGGCGCGCGAGACCTGGTTCTCCAGCAGGTGCAGCCCGGGGTCGTGCGGGGCGAGCAGCGGCGCGGCCACGGCGAGCAGCACGAACAGTCCGATGAGGGCGGCACCGACGAGGAACGCGGGGCTGTACCGCAGCCGCCGCCACGCGGAGGCGACGAGGCTCACGCCGATGTCCGCTTCGGCCAGGTCGTCGATGCGCGCCTTGCGCGCGGTGGGCGTCACCACGGTCACCTCGCCCGCAATCGGGGGTCGATCAACGCGTACGAGAGGTCGACGAGCAGGTTGACCAGCACGTACACCATCGCCGCCGCCAGGATCACCACTTGCAGCACCGGGAAGTCCTTGCGCTCGAAGCCGACGGCGACGGCTTGGCCGATCCCGGCGATGTTGAACACCCGCTCGGTGAGCACGGCGCCCGCGAGCAGCGCCCCGGTCTGCAGGCCGACGGTGGTGACCACCGGCAGCAGCGCGTTGTGCAGCACGTGCCTGCGCCGGATCACCGCCCCGCTGAGCCCCTTGGCGCGAGCGGTGCGCACGTAGTCCTCGTCGAGCACGTCGAGGACGGCGGCCCGGGTGATCCGGAAGATCACCGCGAACGGGATGGTGGACAGCGCGACCGCGGGCAGCGCCAGGTGCACCAGCGCGTTCCACGCGGCGTCCCACTCGCGGGTCAGGAGCCCGTCGAGGACGTAGAAGCCGGTGACGCGGGTGGCGTCGAGCCCGACGTCCTGCCTGCCGGACGCGGGCAGCCAGCCCAGCTGCACGGCGAACACGAACTTCAGCAGGAACGCCAGGAAGAACACCGGTACCGCGACGCCGACGAGCGACCAGGTGATGCTCAGGTTGTCCCACCAGCCGCCGCGGCGGCGGGCGGCGAGGTAGCCGAGCGGGATGCCGACGGCGACGGCGAGCAGCAGCGCCAGCAGCGAGAGCTCGATGGTCGCGGGGAAGCGGGTGAGGAACACCTGCACGGCGGGCGATCCGCGCTCCACGCCGGTGGAGGTGCCGAAGTCGCCGCTGAGCGCGCGCAGCAGGAACTTCCCGTACTGCGACCAGATCGGCTGGTCCAGCCCGAGCTGCGCTTCCAGCGCGGCCCGGGATTCGGGGGTGGCGCGGTCGCCGAGCAGCGCGGACACCGGCCCGCCGGGCAGCAGCCGCAGCCAGCCGAACAGCAGCACGGACAGGACGAAGGCGACGAGCACCAGCTGCGCCAGTCGCCGGATCGTGTAGCGGAGCACGCGTCCCCCGGGTTGTGCGGTACTGCGTCCTGTGTGGACGGACCTCGGTCCGCCGGTGCGGGGGGGGGGCGCGCGGGGGGGGGGGGGGCGGGGGGCGCGCCGGGCGCGGGGGCCCCCCCCCCCCCCCCCCCCCGCGGCGGGGGGGCGGGGGCGCCCGCCCGGCGGGG
>NZ_JAIUKB010000034.1:0-14537 GCF_020176785.1 Saccharopolyspora sp. 6V
GGGTGTGGGGGGGGGGGGGGGGGGGGTGGTTGTGTTGTGCGGGACTGCGGTCCTGGGGGGCGGCGGCGCGCGGCGCCGGGGCGGCCCCCTGGGGGCCGCCGCCCCGGGGGGGGGGGGGGGCCCGCGCGCCGGGGGCGCGGGGCCCCCCCCGGGGATCAGCCGGTGACGGTCACCCCGGCGAACTCCTCCGCGGTCAGCGGGGACGGGACGAGCCCGTGCACGTTCTCGCCGACCACGATCGCGGGCGGCGAGTGCGACAGCGGCACGGCGGGCAGGTACTCGGCCAGCAGCTTGCGGTTGATCTCCTGGTACCGGCCGTTGCGCTTCGCCTCGTCCGGTTCGCCGTCGGCGGCCCGGAGTTCGGCGGCCAGCGGCTCGCCCCACGGGGATCCCGCGGTGTAGAAGCGGCTCGTGGGCGTGCCGAAGAACGTGCCGATGAAGTTGTCCGGCGTGTTGTAGTCCCCGGTCCAGCCGAGCAGGAAGACGTCGGCGCGGGCGTTGTCCACGTCGTCGATGTAGCCGCCGTTCCACGGCTTGCTCACCGCGTTCACCGTGATGCCGACCTCGCGGAGGTCTTCGGCGAGCGCGTTGTAGATGCCCTGCGGGTCCGGCATGTAGGGCCGGGTCACCTCGGCGGGCCAGTAGAAGGTCAGGGTGAGGTCGGCGGCGCCCGCTTCGGCGAGCAGCTGCCGGGCGCGGTCCGGGTCGTGCGGGTACTGCCGCACGTCGGGCGCCCAGCCATCGACGGTGTCCGGGTAGAACTGGGTGGCGACCTCGGCGCCTTCCGGCAGGTTCGCCCGGACCAGGTTCTCCCGGTCCACCGCGTGCGCCAGCGCCTGGCGCACCCGCAGGTCGCGCAGCTTCGGGTTGTTCTTCTGCGTGATCCCCAGGTACATGATGTTGAACGGGTCGCGGATCTCGACCTGGTTCCCCGCGTCCCGCAACGCCTTCAGGTCGGCGGCGTTCGGCAGGTCGTAGCCGTCGATGCCGCCGGATTCGAGCTCCTGCTTGCGGGTGGTCTCGTCCGGGATGATCCGGAACGTGAGGTCGTGCAGCTTCGCCTTCTCGCCCCAGTACTCGTCGTTGCGCTCCAACCGGATCGCGGCGTTGCCCTGGTCGTAGGAGACGAACCGGAACGGTCCGGTGCCCGTCGGGTGCGACTGCGCGTACTCGGGGTAGGTGAAGCTGTCGCCCACGGCGCGCACGTCGTTCGCCCGGTACCGCTCCATCGCCGCGGGCGACTGCATGCTGAACGCGGGCAGGCCGAGCAGGTCGGGGAACTTCGAGGTGGCGCGGGTGAGGTGCACGGTCGCGGTCGCCGGGTCCGGGCTCTCGCAGGACGCGTACAGCGAGGGCTGCGCGCCGTCGGCGAAGCCGCCGAAGTTCTCGATCCAGTAGTAGGACAGCGCGTTGTTCTGCCCGGCGCCGGTCTGGTGGTACCAGCGCTCGAAGTTCGCGCAGACCGCGCTGCCGTCGAAGTCGGTGCCGTCGTGGAACTTCACGCCCTGCCGGAGGTGGAAGGTCCAGGCCTTGCCGTCGGCGGTGTGCTCCCAGCTCTCGGCGAGCTCCGGTTCGACGTCGGCGGTGCCCGCCTTGAAACCGACGAGCCCTTCCATGATCTGGCGGGTGACGCGGAACGTCTCGCCGTCGGAGGCGTAGAACGGGTCGAACAGGTCGGGAGCCCCCGCGGCGCCGAAGGTGAGGCTGCCGCCCTCACCACCGCCCTCGCCGCGTTGGGACTCGGCACATCCTGCCGCTGCTGCCACGAGCGCGCAGGCGATTCCCGCGATCGCGGCCCGGCGCCGGATGCCGGACGGGTGCGGCCTCGACGGAGCTCTCATCACAGCACCTCGATGTGTCTCAGGTCTCACATTGCGGAGAACACTAGCCCGCGCGGCGCCCCCATTGGAGTAGGTCAGGTTACGATCTCGCTACCTCGACGAATCCGCGCTCGCGAATTTTCCCAACGATCGCCGGGAATTCCGGGAATGCGCAGCACCCGCTCCGACCTGCACGTTCGCCCCGCCAGATCAGTTCTCATTCCCGCACGGACGCGGTTTTCCCGCCGCGGAATTGACCCGGACGGCGCAATCCGGTGCACCGTTCACCGTCGATTCCGGCACGATCTCGCAGCAGCGATTCCCAGTTCGCCCGGCCCGTTTTCCGAGGCCGGGCGAGCGCGATTCCCGCCGAGCGGATCAGCCGGGTGCGCCGGTCGCGGCGGGGCCGATCCGGACGTCGGCGCGGGCGCGGGTGCCGTCGGCGGCGAACCAGTCCCGCTCGAAGCGCTGCCAGCGGCGCAGCTCGCCGCGCGCGCCCTCCCCGTCCCGCGCCACCGCCCGTTCCAGGCGCGCGGCCGGCCCCACCGGCTCCACCCAGACCACAGTGGACAATCGTGGCGCGAGGTCCGCGCGCGCGGCGGAAACCCCTTCCAGCACCAGGACTTCCGGCACCGGAACCGGCACGTGCGCGCCCAGCACCGGGAGCCCGCCCGGCCACTCGGTGCGGCGGTACCCGCCCGGCCGGCCCGCGGCCAGCGGCTCCAGCACGCCCGCGCGCAACCGGGGCCACCACTCGACCGGCTCGTCCCAGGTGGCGAAGTCATCGGTGCGGACCAGGCGGGCGTCGACCCCGCCCAGCCGGGACAGCAGCAGGTCGGCGAACGTGGACTTGCCCGCCCCCGACGGGCCGTCCACCGCCAGCACCCGCACCGGGCCCAGCCGCGCCGGGGCCGCCAGCAGGTGCGCGACCGCCGCGTCGGCGGCCCGCTCGAACTCGTTCACCGCGGCACCTCGACCCGGGGGCGGGACGCCCCGCGCCCCGCCACCCGGTTCACATCGCGCGGCGGCCCGACAGGGCGCGCCCCAACGTCAGCTCGTCCGCGAACTCCAGGTCACCGCCCATCGGCAGGCCCGAGGCCAGCCGCGTCACGTTCAGCCCGGGGAAGTCCCGCAGCATCCGCACCAGGTACGTCGCCGTCGCCTCCCCCTCGGTGTTCGGGTCCGTCGCGATGATCACCTCGGTGATCTCGTCGGTCCCGATGCGGGTCAGCAGCTGGCGCACCCGGAGCTGGTCCGGACCGATGCCCGACAACGGGTCCAGCGCACCGCCGAGCACGTGGTAGCGGCCCTTGAACTCGCGGGTGCGCTCCACCGCGAGGACGTCCTTGGGCTCCTCGACCACGCACACCAGCGCGGTGTCGCGGCGAGCGTCCTGGCAGATCCGGCACTTCTCCTGCTCGGAGACGTTGCCGCAGATCTCGCAGAACATCACGCCTTCCTTGACCTTCTGCAGCACCTCCTGCAACCGGGTCACGTCCGCCGGTTCCGCCGCGAGCAAGTGGAAGGCGAGGCGCTGGGCGCTCTTCGGACCGATGCCGGGCAGCCTGCCCAGCTCGTCGATCAAGTCCTGGACCGGACCTTCGTACACCGTGGACGCTCCGTCACATGCCGGGCAGGCCGAGCCCGCCCAGTCCCTGGCCACCGCCCAGCGCGCCGGTCACCGGGCCCATCTTCTCGGCCTGGAGCTCCTGCGCGGCCCGGTTCGCGTCGCGCACCGCGGCCACCACCAGGTCCGAGAGCGTCTCGGTGTCCTCGGGGTCGGCGGCCTTCGGGTCGATGGTCACGGCCTTGAGCTCGCCGGTGCCGCTGACGACCGCCGTCACCAGCCCGCCGCCCGCGCTGCCGGTCGCTTCCGCGTCGGCGAGTTCCTGCTGCGCGCTCATCAGCTGCTGCTGCATCTGCTGCGCCTGTTCCATGATCTGCTGCATGTTCGGCTGGCCACCCGGTTGCACCGTGGTCCTCCAGAGCTGTTCGCGGTCGCCGCTGGGGTTCGTCGCGTGGCGCTGTCGATCGCGCCCGGCGTTCCGGCTCACCGGCCCGAACCCAGCGTGGGCACGTGCCCGAACGGGCACTCCGCCCAGGGTAGTCGTGCCGGAGCCGCCCCGGCCGCGACCACCCGCCGTGTCGGCCCGCGGGTCAGCTCGGCCGGTGGAAGGTGACGGTGAGGCCGCCGCAGGACGGGCAGTTGCGCATGACGTCGTTGCCCGGTTCCTGGTCCTGCTTCGACCACCCGTACGCGCGCGGGCAGTGCTCGTTGAGGGCGTCGCTGTAGGGCGTCTTCTCGTCGCGGCTCGGGTTCGTGCACAGCTGCGGTTGCCCGTCCTCGCCGCCGGTGAGGTTCTCCGGCGGGCAGTACGGCAGCAGCGGTTCCGCGCAGCCGACCTGCTCGCACTGGTTGGAGTCCGGCGGCGGGTCGGCGTCGTCCGGTTCGATGGTGATCGGCAGCGACACCGCGTTGACGTAGCTGACGTTGTACCAGGGCGCGTCCGGGTCGGCGGGGTCGAAGTTGAACTCCGCCAGCCCGGCCGGTTCCTCACCGGTGGTGCAGGTGTCCGCCTCCGGGCCGCAGTCGCCGATGGCGCAGTGGAAGTCGGCACCCGGTTCGCCGGAGCAGCCCTGGCGGGCGAAGAACTTGCCGCGCCAGTGCCCCGCTTCGCCGGACTCGGGGACGGTGATCGTCGCGGACTCGCCGTCCGCCAGCACCGGCAGGCCGGTGAGCTGCTCCGAGCCGTCCGGGTTGGTGGTGCTGCCGATCCACAGCTGCTCGCCGGAATCGTTGACGAAGGTGACGGTGTGGTCCGGGGTCTCCTGCGCCGTGGCCGAAGCGGCCCCGGTGAGCAGGAGCAGGCCGGTGAGCAGGCACGCTGATGTCCGCATGGGTCCTCTTCCAGCAACGCGGCGGCTGAGCGGTCGCCGATCATCGTAAGACGCCGAGGCCGTCCTGCCGCTGCGGCGAATTTCCCAGGGTCCGGTGGCCCGGTTTCACCCCTGCGGCGGTAGCACTCGACTCCGCCGGGCGGCCGGTCGCGACCAGGCGGACGGCCCAACCCGCGTCGCCCACCGGCCGCAACGATCAAGGTGTTGATCACCTCCTCCCGGCAGGTCCCCGGGGGCGCCGCGCGTGACAAGGTGAGCGCATGGCGGTGGACATGGTGCGGTTGCTGGAACTGGCGAGCTGGCGGGCGTTCGACGTGGACGAGGCGGGACGGGTGCTCGCCGGGTCCGACGAGTCGGGCTCCACCCAGCTCGTGGAGCTCTCCCCCAACGGCGGCGCGACCGCGCTGACCGCCCTGTCCGGCGCGGTCACCGGCCGGTACCTGCCCGGCGAGCGCGCGGCGATCATCCAGCACGACACCGGCGGCAACGAGCGCGGCCAGCTGTCCCTGATGCGCCTGGACCGCCGCCGCACCCGGCCCGCCGAGCTCGACGACCTGCAGCCGCTGGTGCGGGACCCGCGCTACGTGCACCGGCTGCTGGACGTGCTGCCCGGGCGGCTCGTGTACGCCACGAACCGGCGCAACGGCGTCGACTTCGACGTGGTCATCCGCAG
Source organism: Saccharopolyspora sp. 6V (assembly GCF_020176785.1). NCBI lineage: Bacteria > Bacillati > Actinomycetota > Actinomycetes > Pseudonocardiales > Pseudonocardiaceae > Saccharopolyspora > Saccharopolyspora sp. 6V. The sequence continues at coordinate 5,392 of NZ_JAIUKB010000034.1, forward strand.
CGCGCTCACCGGCGAGGAGATCGTCGTCTACGACGGCGGCGGCATGGTGCAGGAGGCCGCCGCGTCCCCGGACAGCCACTACCTGGCGCTGACGCTGCCCGGCGAGCGGCCGATGTCCGACCAGGTGCTGCTGGTGGACACGATGCCCACCACCGACGGCGGGCGCCTCCGCGTGCTCACCGGACCCGGCGAGCACACCCGCAACACGCACGTCCGCTGGCTGCCCGACGACTCCGGGCTGGTCGTGAGCAGCAACGCCGACCGGGACCGCGTCGGCGTGGCCCGCATCGACCCGCGCACCGGCGACCGCACCTGGCTGGTGACCTCCGAGGAGCACGACCTGCTCGGCTGGCTGGCGCCGGACGGGAACTCGCTGCTGGTGCAGGCGAACGACGACGGCGCGGGCCGGCTGGCGCTGCACGACGCGCGGACCGGGCGGTTGCGGCGCGAGGTCCCGCTGCCCGGCGAAGGCTGGTGCGCGTTCCCGCTGCCCTCCCCCGTGTGGTCCCCCGATTCGCGGCTGGTCGCGCTGTCCTTCAGCGCCCCCGACGTGCCCGGCGACGTGCTGGTCCTCGACGTCGAGCAGGACGACCCGCCGCTGGCGATGACCGGCTCGGCGGCCGCGCTCGCCGGGGAACGCCTGGTCACACCGTCGGTGCACCGGGTTCCCACGCCCGACGGCGAGCAGGTGCCGTGCTTCGCGTACCGGCCCGAGGACCCCACCGGCTCCTCGGTGCTGATCATCCACGGCGGGCCGGAAGGCCAGTCGGTGCGCACCTTCAACCCGATCGTGCAAGCGCTCGCCGCGCAGGGGCACACCGTGCTGGTGCCGAACGTGCGCGGCTCCACCGGCTACGGGAAGCGCTGGTACAGCGCCGACGACGGGCGCAAGCGGCTCGATTCGGTGCGGGACCTCGCGGCGCTGCACGACTGGCTGCCGAGCCTCGGGCTGGACCCGGCGCGGTCGGCGCTGTGGGGCGGCTCGTACGGCGGGTACATGGTGCTGGCCGGGTTGGCGTTCCAGCCGGAGCGGTGGGCCGCCGGGGTGGACATCGTCGGCATCTCCTCGCTGGTGACGTTCCTGGAGAACACCTCGCCGTACCGGCGGGCGCACCGCGAACGCGAGTACGGCTCGCTGGCCGCGGATGCCGAGTTCCTGCGGGAGGCCTCGCCGCTGACGCACGTGGACGCGATCTCGGCGCCGCTGTTCGTGATCCACGGGGCGAACGACCCGCGGGTGCCGCTGTCCGAGGCCGAGCAGCTGGCGACGGCGGTCCGCCGCGGTGGCGTCGAGTGCGAACTGCTCGTGTTCGACGACGAGGGCCACGGCTTGGCGAAGCGCTCCAACCGCCTCGACGCCTACCCGAGGGCGCTGGCGTTCCTCACCCGCCACCTGATCTGACGCGCCGGGTGAACGGCCCACTCGCCCGTTGCGGCCGGGCTGGGGGGCCGTTCACCTGGGGACGTCACTCGTCGATCTTGCGGGCGCCCAGTTCGGCGGTGAACAGCTGCACGGCCTCGTCCTCCCGGTCGCGGCGCGGCATCGCTTCGGCGGCGGACGCCGGGGAGGAGTCCGCGATCATCGACTCCTCGTCCTCCTCGTCCGGCGGCGGCGCCGCGGGCGGCGGGTACGCGTCCTCCGGCGGCGGTTCGTCCTCCGGCGGCGGCTCCGGGGGCGGCGGGATGTCGTCCGAGCGACCCCGGCCGGACGGCGCACCGCGGCGGGCCGGGGCGGGACGGCGCTGGCCGTTGCCGGATTCCGGTGGGCGCTGCTCCTGGTGCTGCGCCGCGCTGGGCCTGCTGTAGGTCGGGGGCGCGGCGGGCTGCGCGGGCTGCTGGGGCGCGGGCTTCGCGGCCCCGGCGGGACGCTGCGGCGGCGGGGCGGCACCGGCTTCCACGCAGCGCACGTCGTAGTCGGTCCCCGCGCCGAGCACCTCGGCCATCGCCTCGCGCACGAAGTCGATGCGCCGCTGCTGCGCGAACTGCTTCACCAGCCCGGAGGTGGGCATGGTCAGCACCAGCGTGCCGTCGGCGTAGTCGTGCACCGTCGCGTTGAGCAGCAGCGCCTGGGTGGGCCGGTTGCGCTGGGCGACGGCGCGCAGCAGGTCGGTCCACACCCGGCGCACGTCGGCGGCGCCGAAGCCCGCGGAGTGCGCGGCGCCCGGGTCGGCGACCGCGGGTTCGGACGGTTCGGACTGCGCGGGCTGCGGAGCCGGAGCGGCGGCCGGGCGGCCCTGCTGGGGTTCGGGCTGCTGCGGCGCCTGCTGGGGTTCGGGCTGCTGCGGCGCCGCCTGCTGGGGTTCGGACTGCTGCGGTTCGGGCTGCCGGGACTCGGGCCGCGGCGCCGGTTCCGCTTCCGGCGCGGCCGGCGCTGCCGCCTGCGGAGCCGGGGCTTGCGGCGCCGGGGCCTGCGGCGCCGGGGCCTGCGGCGCCGGGGCTTGCGGAGCCGGGGCCTGCGGTTCGGCCGCGGTCTGCCGGTCGCTGGGCCGCTGGAACACCCGCTTGCCGGCGGACGCGTCCCCGGCGGGAGCGGCTGCGGCCGGGCCGGTGGCCGCGGCGGGAGCGGCGGAACCGTCGGCAGCCGCGGGCGGCGCCAGCGTCATCCGCCGCTCGACCTGCTCGACGCGCTGCAGCAGCGCGCCCTCCGACTCGGACGCGGCCGGGAGCATCATCCGGGCGCACAGCAGTTCCAGCAGCAGCCGCGGCGCGGTGGCCCCGCGCATGTCCTGCAGCCCGGTGTGCACGATCTCGGCGAACCGGGACAGCGTCGCGGCGCCGAGCTGTTCGCTCTGCGTCTGCATCTTGGTGAGCTCGTCACCCGCCGCGTCGATGAGCCCGCGGCCGCCCGCGTCGGGCACCGCGTGCAGCAGCACCAGGTCGCGGAGCCGGTCGAGGAGGTCGGCGGCGAAGCGGCGCGGATCGTGCCCGGCTTCGACGAGCTTGTCGACCGTGCCGTACACCGAGGCGCCGTCCCCGGCGGCGAGCGCGTCCACCATGTCGTCGATGAGCGCCACGTCGGTGACGCCGAGCAGCGCCACCGCCCGCTCGTAGGTGACGCCCTCGTCCCCGGCCCCGGCGAGCAGCTGGTCGAGCACGCTGAGCGTGTCGCGCGCCGAGCCGCCGCCCGCGCGGATCACCAGCGGGTACACGGCCGGTTCGACCCGCACGCCTTCGTCGCCGCAGATGCGTTCGAGCAGTTCGCGCATCACCCCGGGCGGCATCAGCCGGAACGGGTAGTGGTGCGTCCGGGACCGGATGGTGGTGAGCACCTTGTCCGGTTCGGTGGTGGCGAACACGAAGATGAGGTGTTCGGGCGGCTCTTCGACGATCTTCAGCAGGGCGTTGAAGCCCTGCGTGGTCACCATGTGCGCTTCGTCGATGATGAAGATGCGGTACCGCGATTGGGCGGGCGCGAAGAAGGCCCGGTCGCGGAGTTCGCGGGTGTCGTCGACGCCACCGTGGCTGGCCGCGTCGAGTTCGACGACGTCGACGCTGCCGGAGCCCTCCGGGGCGAGCGCCACGCACGAGTCGCATTCCCCGCAGGGGTCCGGCGTCGGCCCCTGCGCGCAGTTCAGCGAGCGGGCGAGGATGCGCGCGCTGGACGTCTTGCCGCAGCCGCGCGGCCCGGAGAACAGGTACGCGTGGTTGATGCGCTGCGCCGACAGCGCGGTGCGCAGCGGTTCGGTGACGTGCTCTTGGCCGACGACCTCAGCGAAGGTCGCCGGACGGTACTTGCGGTAGAGGGCGAGCGCCACGGTCGGAACCCTACGCGGTGGCACCGACGCCCCGGATCGGGACGTGGGGGTGCGGGCGGCCGGGGAAAAGTAAGCGGGACCCCGTGCACCCGCCAGAGCCCGCTTACCCTTGCTGCCTTCCGGCCCTGGGGGAGTTCACAGGATGGACGCCGCACGGAGTCCCACCAAGAGTCTAGCGCGTACCTCGGCGGGCTTCGAACCCCCTCCGGGCCCCGTTCGGTGCGAGCCGCGCCACCTGGGCCGGTCGTCGCCTGATTCGGCCGTTTCGGGCATGATCTGCTGCATGTCTCTGCGGATCTCTTTTGCCGGTCGCCGGGCGCTCGTGCTCGGCAGTGCGGTCGCGGCTCTCGCGCTGACCGCGTGCACGCCCCCTGGTGAACCGTCCACCCAGCCGCCCGGTCCGGGCACGCCGCCGCCTCCGGCGGTGCAGGAGCAGCAGAGCGGTGGTGGCGGGCAGACGTTCGAGGGCACGCTGGCGCAGCCCGGCGGCCAGGGCGGCGCGTTCACCTACAACCCGCAGCTGGCCCCGGCGGGCGCGCAGGTGAAGGCCACCGTCGACGGCTCCGAGCAGTCCACGGTGGTGACGTTCACCGTCACGGGCCTGCAGCCGAACCGCGGGTACGCGGCGCACGCGCACGTGAACGCGTGCGGGCCGACGGGCGACGCGGCGGGTCCGCACTTCCAGAACCAGCAGGATCCGGCGGCCGGGCCGGGCAACCCGTCCTCGGACCCGGCGTACGCGAACCCGCAGAACGAGATCTGGCTGGACCTGCAGACGGACGCGCAGGGCGCGGGCAGCTCCACGGCGACGGTCCCGTTCGGGATCACCGGCGAGCGCGCCCCGAAGTCGATCGTGGTGCACGAGGAGTCGAACACGAACACCGGCGCTGGCCAGGCCGGCACCGCGGGTGGCCGTGCCGCCTGCCTGAACATCCAGTCCTGAGACCGGAGGCCGGTCGGTGCGGGGGCACTCGCGCCGACCGGCCCGGACGGCCCGGCGCCGTCGGGGTAGGTCACGCCGGGCCTGCTCATCGGCCGCTCCCGAGAGGGGGCGGCTCTTCGTTTTTCAGCGGCCGTTCCCATCGGTCGTGCTGAGCGGTCGTGCTGAGCGGTCGTGCTGAGTTCCCGCTCTCAGCCGCCCCGCTCAACGGCCGTTCTCAGCCGCCGCTCTCAGCGGTCCTCCGCAGCCGGTCCCGCTCCGCGCGGAGCCACCGCCGCGCCTCGACGCGCAGGTCGCGGTCGTCGACCCAGTCGCGGCCTACCCGCACGGTGTCCACCAGCGCCTCGTCACCGTGCGAGCCGCGCACGTCCCCGCGGTGCACCGTGATCACCCCGGATCCGCGTCCCCAGCGGAACGTGTGGCCACCGCCCACCGGTTCGTAGCACCAGGTCATCGGCAGGAACGACTTCGGCCTCACGACCGCAGGCCGAAGATCCAGCCGACTTCGCGGCAGCGCAGCGGGGCCTTCGGCGCACCGGGGGCGCCGTGCGCGGGCAGGGCGAGCAGTTCGGCGACGACGTCGGCGACGCTCCCCCGCCGGTGCCAGATCGCGTGCGGCACCGGGTTTTCGAGGTCGTCCACCCGGAAGCGGGCGGCCAACGCGTCCTGCTCGGCGCGGACCAGGTAGACGTCCATCGCACCCGCGCGGACCCGGAAGCCCTGCACGGCGTCGATCTCCGCGAGCGACGGCAGGTACCGGAACCGGAACCCGGCGCGCACGGTCGCCGCGATCACCCCCAGGTGCGAGCCGAACCGAGCCTCCATGACGTTCATCGGCCACCTCCTCGTGAATCGATCAACCTCGGAATTTCATGAAAACTACAACCTGCAATTGAAGGTTCTTATGCCTAGGAAGAGTGATCTTGCGGAGGCGAGGCGGCTGGACAAGGCACCATGCCCGAGGACGCTTCGACGAGAAGGAACGATGGTGGCGACGCAGCAGAACCCGGCCATTCGACGTGTGCAGCTCGGGTTGCTCCTCCGAGAGCTCCGCGACCGCAGCGGCGTGCAATCCGGTGCGGTCGCGAAGGAACTGGACTGGTACCCGGGCAAGCTGACGCGGGTCGAGAAGGGCGAGCTCACCGTGGCCGCCGCCGAGATCAACGTGATCCTCGGGCTCTGCGGGGTCCCGGACGGCCCGGAAGCCGACAAGATCCGCGCACTCGCCTCCGAAGCGAGGAAGCGGGACCGGCCGAGCCGCATCCCGGACTGGGCCAGGACTTACGCGGGCATGGAAGCGCTCGCGTCGGAGATCAAGGTGCACAACGGTGACCTGATCCCCGGCTTCATGCAGACCACCGACTACGCCCGAGCGTTGCTCGCGACATCACTGGTCACCGCGGAGTCCACCGCGCATCGGCGAGCAGACGAGCGCTTTCAGCGCGGGACCAGAATCGTGCAGGACGACGGTCGCCCTATCACCACGATCCTCGGCGAGGGGTCGCTCAACTACGAGGTCGGCGGCCGAGAAACTCTCCGCGCCCAGCTGGAACGCCTCAGAGAGCTCGCCGACCTCGACCACGTCGAGATTCAGGTTCTGCCTTACTCCACCGGAGAGCACGCAGCCCTCGGAACTCCGTTCACAATCCTGCACTTGGATGATCCGCACGCGACCTACGTCTACGTCGAGGGCTTGACGGACGCCGATTATCTGGAGAAACCTGCTCACACGTCCGTGTACGTGCAGGCGTTCGACAAGTTGAGGGAAGTCGCACTTAACCGCCGTGAGTCAGCACGCCGACTGGACGACCGGATACGGGATCTTCGCTAGGAGCAGCATGCAGGCCAGTGACTTCGGATCGTCAGTTGCGTGGCGAAAGTCCCTCTACAGCAGTGGAAACCACAACTGCGTCGAAGTCGCCACCGTCGCCGCAGGTACCGGTATCCGGGATTCCAAGCTCGGTGCTGCGGGCCCGGTCCTCGCGTTCGGGCACGGCGCGTTCGACGACTTCCTCGCCGCGATCAAGGACGAGCGGTTCGGATGACCCCCGTCCGGGGCTAGGCCGCACAGCTCGCACTCCGGTACACACGGGCATGAACATCGACATGCCGACACATGACCTCGCACCAGACACCTGGCGGAAATCCAGCTATAGCAACGGCAGCGGCGGTGTCTGCGTCGAAGTAGCCATCGTGAACGCGGGCACCGGCATCCGGGACTCCAAGCTCGGCGCCGCCAGCCCGGTGCTCACGTTCGGGCACGACGCGTTCGACGACTTCCTCGCCGCGATCAAGGGCGGGCGGTTCGGGCGGTAGCCGGCGGATGGTCGAATCGGCGCCGCGCTCGATCCGGTGCGATCTCGCGAGCACCTGCTTCGCGAAGCGGATACCTACGTGTAGTCGAAGGGAACCTGCCGATGGATGCGGTCACGTTCGTGAACTGGCGAAAGTCCTCGCGGAGCTCGGGAAATCCGCAGCAGTGCGTCGAAGTCGGCTCGGCACCGGCACTGCGCGGCATCCGGGACTCCAAGCTCGGCGCCGATAGCCCGATCCTCGCGTTCGAGCACGGCGCGTTCGACGACTTCCTCGGCGCGATCAAGGGCGGACGGTTCGGGCGGTAACGGGGCGGGTGGTCAACGCGCTCAACGGGACGAGCACACCGACCCGAGGAGCCGACCATGCGCATGATCTTCGTGAACCTGCCGGTCGAGGACGTCCGGAAGTCGCGGGCGTTCTTCACCGAGCTCGGGTTCGAGTTCGACGACGAGCACTCCGACGAGAGGACCGCCTGCCTCGTGCTGGAGCGGAACATCTTCGCGATGCTGCTGGAGCACGACCGGTTCCGGGACTTCATCAACGGCGACCTCGCCGACCCGGCCGACACCGAAGTCCTCAACTGCATCACCGTCGACACCCGCGAGGAGGTCGACGCCCTCGTCGCGAAGGCCATCGCGGCGGGTGGCGAGGCGTGGAAGCCGAGCTCCGAGATGGGGCCGATGTACGGCGGCAGCTTCCGCGACCCCGACGGGCACGTGTGGGAACTGATGCATCCCGGCGGCTGATCGGTGCGCTGCGAGCGGAATCCGACCGCACCCCGGTGATCCGTGGCTAGGGTCCAACCCAGCCGACGGACGGAGGAACCATGCCGCTCGAAGTGGACCCCGAGCTGAAACCGCTGCTGGACGCGTACTTCGCGAGCCGCCCCGCCCCCGAGGCACCCGGGGACGCGCTCGCCATCCGGCGCAGCATCGAGACCGCGCTGGCCGCCGCACCCACCGAACTCCCGGCCGGGGTCCGCAGCACCGAACGCACCGCGATCGGCTTCGACGGCGCGGAGATCGGGCTCTGGTGGCTCACCGCGGGCGACGAGCGCCCCGGCTCGGCGGTGGTGTGGCTGCACGGCGGCGGCATGATCTTCGGCGACGCGCGGCCGTGCCTGCCGAACGCGGCCGGGCTCGTCGCGGCCACCGGGGTGCCGGTGCTGGTCGTGGACTACCGGTGCGCGCCGGAACATCCGCACCCCGCGCCCGTCGAAGACGCCTGGACCGGCCTCGCCTGGCTGCACGAGCACGCCGCCGAGCTCGGCGTGGACCCGGCGCGCATCGCGATCATGGGTGAGAGCGCGGGCGGTGGCCTCGCCGCCGGGGCCGCGCTGCTGGCGCGGGAGCGCGGCACGCGACTCGCCCGGCAGATCCTGATCTACCCGATGCTCGACGACCGCACCACCGAACCCGATCCGGAGCTGGTGGCGCTGGCGACCTGGTCCTACGAGCGGAACGCCACCGGGTGGGGCGCGCTGCTCGGCGAGCTCGCGGGCGGCCCGGACGTGCCGGCGACCGCGGCACCCGCCCGCGCCACCGACCTGCGGGGGCTTCCCCCGGCGTACGTGGAGGTCGGGGACCTGGACATCTTCCGGGACGAGGACGTCGAATACGCGCGCAGGCTGTCGTTGGCCGGAGTCCCGGTCGAGCTGCACGTCCGCCCGGGCTGCCCGCACGCGTTCGAGAGCGCCGTCCCGGATTCCGACGTGGCGCGGCGCGCCCGCCAGGACCGCGCCCGGGTCCTCCGCGCCCTCTGATCGCCGCAGCGCACCGGCCGCGCCGCTCGGGTGAACCGCCCGTTCGCCCGATCCGCCGGTCCGGCAGGCCGTTCACCTGGGCCGTTCGGGGGTGCCGGACCGGTCGGCGCGGAGGGGACCCCGGCGCGGAGTGATCATCGTCCTCCCGTACACTTCCGCGTGGAGGATTGGCCGAGCGGCCTAAGGCGCACGATTGGAAATCGTGTTGGGTTAATAGCCCTCACGGGTTCGAATCCCGTATCCTCCGCCAGCCGGAAGGGGGGGGGGGGGGGGGGGGGGGGGGGGGGGGGGGGGGGGGGGGGGGCGGGGGGCGGGGGGGGGGGGGGGGGGGGGGGGGGGGGGGGGGGGGGGGGCGGCGGGGCGCCCCCCGCCG